>NZ_JAYWVC010000243.1:0-10941 GCF_036281785.1 Streptomyces chiangmaiensis
CGGGGATGACCGCGTGCATGCCCACGCCCAGCGGGTCCGGCCAGGCCGTCGCGCCGTTGAACGCGATCGTCGCCGCCGTCAGCAACCACGCTGTCTGGCGCAGGAGCGGGAAGGGGATACGAATCCAGGTCAGCAGCAGGTCCAGGGCCAGCAGGACGCAGATGCCCGCGTCGATGCCGATCGGGAACACGTAACTGAAGCTCCCGAAGCCCTTCTTGATGGCCAGCTCACGGACGGCAGCGTAGGAACCCGCGAAGCCGATCCCGGCGATGATGACGGCACCGGAGACGACCACGCCGATGAGAATCCGATGCGTCCGTGTCAGCTGCAGTGGCGCGGCCACCTGTACTCCCCTCCCCATGCGTGTTGTTGCGCGCAACAGGGTGGCACACGCGTGTGGCGCATGGGTGACCGGTGTGTCGAGAGCCCGGTCCCAAAGGGACCGGGCTTCGGCAACTTCCCTGGTGGCGTGACGTGTTCGGCGGCTGGGCCGATTTTCCGGATCCGCTCAGCTCTTGTTGGACGCCGACGCACTCTTCGAGGGGCTCGCGGCAGCCGGCTTCGACGGCGAGGCGCCGCCGTCGCGGTTCGCCGCCGTCACCGCGGACACGGCCTCCTTGGCGGCCTTCTCGGCGGCCTTCATCAGGTCGTCGGCGCTCGGCGACTTCTCCCCGGCGAGGCCCGCACCGTTGTAGTCGAGGGTCAGGACGACGTTCTCCACGCGTGCCACGACGGTCTGCTGCTTGAAGGCGCCTTCCTTCTTCTTCAGGTCGTAGCGCACTTCCGTCGCCTCGTCGCCCACCCCGGTGAGCTGCTTCGGCTTCGTGTTCTTCGCGCCGTCGACGGACCGGGCGTCCTGTACCTGCCGGGTGTAGTAGTCCTTGGCGAGTTTGTCGCCCGTGCCGCGCATGGCTTCCGACTCGAAGCGCAGCATGGAGACGTTGAGCCAGCGGAACTGGGAACCCTTGACGCCGTTGTTCTGCAGGCTGCTCCACGAGCAGCTGGCACGCGTCGCGATGTCGTCTGTCGCGCCCTCCTTACCGGACTTCACCCCCTTCGGCACCAAATCGCCCAGTGTCTTGCCGGACAGGGTCGCGCAGGCCGCGGGCAGCGTCGAGTACGCGGCCGGCTGTACGGCCTTGGCCGAGGCGCTCTGCGAGGGCTTGGCGGTCGAGGTCTGCTGCTTGGCGTCGCCGCTCGAGGCGGCACCGGAGTCCGAGGAGGAGCAGCCGGCGACGACGAGCACCGCCGGAACGGCGGCCGCGCAGACGAGGAGTCGGCCGAGGCGAGAGTTCCGGCGGCCCGGCTGACGCTCCCCCTGATCGTGCTGATCTCGATGGTCTCGCTGTGCAGGTCGGTGCATGGTTCCTTCACTCATGACGCTCGTGGGTCGTGCGGTCGGATCGGGTCCGAGGGGCCACGGTACGCGGTGGGGACGCATGCGATGCGGGATCCGTTCCCTTGCCGGGCCCGCGAAGGAGTGCTCCTCAGCCGAGCGAACCGGCGAGCCGCTGAGCCAGTTTCCTGGCCCTGTCCTGCATGTCCTTGCTGCCGGGGGCCTGTGCGGTGCCGGTCGGCTGCTCGTCGTACTCGATGGTCACGACCACGTTGGACGTGCGGAACACCACAGTCACGGTGCGCTGCTGGGCGGTGCTCAGCCGGTCGTCGAGGAACGCCTCGTCGCCGAGGTCGTCGAGCGTGCGGGGCTGGAGGTCGGTCGGGGTCCCGGTGGTGGACGGGCTTCCGGAGGCGGACGGCGCGGTGCTCGCGCTCGGCGCGGTGCTCGCGCTCGGCGTTGCCCCGCCGTTCGCGGGACCGCCGGCGGAACCGGACCGAGAGCCGGGCTCGGGGAGGTTCGCGGCCTCCTCCTTGGTGGCGTAGACGTCATGGGCGCGGCTGTCGTCGGAGACCGCGTTGTCGTACGACACCACCCGCTCGAAGTCGACGTACAGATGGTCCGTGGCGCCGGTCGACTCGGCCTTCCAGCGGCAGCCGGAGCGGCGGTCGTTGTTGTACGTGGGCACGGCCTCGCCCTTGTACGCCTTGTCGCGCTGCTCGGGGTCCGCCGTCTGCTTGATGCCCGGCAGGAGCGAGTCGAGGATGTCGTGGTTCACCGCGCCACAGGCGTCGGAGAGGGTGCGGTACTTGCCGGGCGGGGCGGGCGGCGCGCTCGTGGTGACGCCGCCGGCCTTGGAGTCCTCCGCCGCACCGCCGTCGCCGGAACTGCCGGTGCAGGCGGCCAGCAGGGCCGCGAGCAGCACGACGACGCCCGGAACGTACGCCTTCCGCTGCACGGTGAGGCTCCTCTCGACGGTCCTGCGGGGTGTGTGTCCGCTGGTTAATCGGTTGCCGCGTGGGGCGGCCCCCTGGAGACAATGTGTATCGCACGCACTGCCGTGGACGCCGGTCCGTTGTCCTGTACGTCGACCTTGGCGCCGGCTTTTGCGATAAGAGACGTGTAATGCCTTTCGGGGGAGTAAGGAAGAAATGTCGTATGTAGAGGTGCCGGGGGCGAAGGTCCCGATCCGCATGTGGACGGACCCGGCGACGGTCGAGGGCGCCGCGATGCAGCAGTTGCAGAACGTGGCGACGCTGCCGTGGGTCAAGGGCCTGGCGGTCATGCCGGACGTCCACTACGGCAAGGGGGCGACGGTCGGCTCGGTCATCGCCATGCGGGACGCGGTGTGTCCGGCGGCGGTCGGAGTGGACATCGGCTGCGGCATGTCGGCGGTGCGGACGTCGCTGACGGCGAACGACCTTCCGGGGGACCTGTCACGGCTGCGGTCGAAGATCGAGCAGGCGATCCCGGTGGGTCGGGGGATGCACGACGCACCCGTCGACCCCGGCCGCTTCCACGGGCTGCCCACGTCCGGGTGGGACGACTTCTGGGGGCGGTTCGGCCAAGTGGCCGAGGCGGTGAGATTCCGTGCGGAGCGCGCCATCAAGCAGATGGGCACGCTCGGCAGCGGCAACCACTTCATCGAGGTGTGCACGGACACGACCGGTGCCGTGTGGCTGATGCTGCACTCCGGGTCCCGCAACATCGGCAAGGAACTGGCCGAGTACCACATCGGCGTGGCCCAGAAGCTGCCGCACAACCAGGGCCTCGTCGACCGCGACCTCGCCGTCTTCGTCGCGGACACCCCGCAGATGGCGGCGTACCGCAACGACCTTTACTGGGCTCAGGAGTACGCGAAGTACAACCGCACGCTGATGACGGCGCTCCTGAAGGACGTGATCCGCAAGGAGTTCAAGAAGGCGAAGCCGACGTTCGAGCCGGAGATCTCCTGTCACCACAACTACGTGGCGGAGGAGCGGTACGAGGGCATGGACCTGCTCGTGACCCGCAAGGGCGCGATCCGCGCGGGCTCCGGCGAGTACGGGATCATCCCGGGCTCGATGGGCACCGGTTCGTACATCGTGAAGGGCTTCGGCAACGAGAAGTCCTTCAACTCGGCGTCGCACGGCGCGGGTCGGCGCATGAGCCGCAACGCGGCCAAGCGCCGGTTCACCGCGAAGGACCTCGAGGACCAGACACGGGGTGTGGAGTGCCGCAAGGACTCCGGCGTCGTGGACGAGATCCCCGGTGCCTACAAGCCCATCGAGCAGGTCATCGAGCAGCAGAGCGACCTCGTGGAGGTCGTGGCCAAGCTCAAGCAGGTCGTCTGCGTGAAGGGCTGACGCAGCAAAGAGCCGTCGTACCGAAGGCCCCGTCCCGGAAGGGCGGATTCACTTCGCGTGTTTCACCGCATAGATCATCACGAAGGCCACGACGTGGATGCCGAAGAGGAAGTACGCGAGGTAGTACCAGACGTAGCGCTCGCGTTTCTTCTCCAGGGACAGGCGTTCCTGTTCCTGGTCGTGGTCCGGCTCGCCGGCCGGGGTCGGTGTCGGTTCGGCCATCATCGCTCCCGGTAGACCTTGGTGTTCGACGCCTGGGCCCGCGGCCGGACCACCAGGAGGTCGACGTTGACGTGACTGGGGCGGGTGACCGCCCAGGCGATCGTGTCCGCCACGTCGTCGGCCGTCAGCGGCTCGGCGACGCCGTCGTACACCTTCGCCGCCTTCTGCGCGTCGCCGCCGAAGCGGGTCAGCGCGAACTCCTCCGTCCGCACCATGCCCGGGGCGATCTCGATCACCCGCACCGGCGTGCCGACGATCTCCAGGCGCAGGGTCTCGGCCAGGACGTGCTCGGCGTGCTTGGCGGCGACATAGCCCGCGCCGCCCTCGTACGTGGCATGGCCCGCGGTGGAAGAGACGACCACCACCGTGCCGTCCCTGCTCGCCGTCAGTGCGGGGAGCAGGGCCTGGGTGACGTTCAGGGTGCCGAGGACGTTCGTATCGTACATCCGGCGCCACTCATCGGGGTCGCCGGTCGCGACCGGGTCGGCGCCGAGCGCGCCGCCGGCGTTGTTCACGAGGACACCGATGGTCCTGAACGCCGTCGCGAACTCGTCGACCGCCACGCGGTCCGTGACGTCCAGCGCGTACGCCGTCGCCGAGTGACCGGCCGTCGTGAGCTCCTTCGCGAGCGCCTCGATGCGGTCCTTGCGGCGAGCGGTGAGAACGACGCGGTAGCCCGCCTCGGCGAGCTGCCGGGCCGTCGCGGCGCCGATGCCGCTGCTCGCCCCGGTGACCACGGCGATGCGGGAGGCGGCAGAGGGTACGGCGGCGGTCATGGGGCGGCTCCTCGGGCGGCGGGCTCGGTACTGCGGTCCGTGTACAAGCGTACGGACGGGCTCTGCCCAGGATAGGCGGCGGGGCATGCGCCCGGCAGGAGCGCCCGAGGGGTGATCGGCCCGGTGCCGAAGGGTGGTCAGTGGCGGCTCCGTGGCACCCACATGATCACGGCCGTCCCGCAGGTCACCTGCCCGGCGGCGCCTGATGTGCGGCCCAGGTGGGATACATGCCGTGATGTCCGGTCCGATGCGGAGGAAGTGACGATGAGGAAGTGGATGTCCGGCCCGCTGGGTGCGGCCGTGGTGATGGGCGTGGCCATGCCCGCGACGGCCCTGGGCTCCGAGGTGGACCTCGCGTACCACGGGTACGTGGCCATGGGGCGTGGTGAGGTCAACGTACGGCTCACTCCGACGAATCTCGGGCCGAGCATCGAGGGCGCCACGGTTCGGCTGCAGTGGTCGAAGCCGCTGGCGGACCTGCAGCAGCTGCCGGAGGGCTGTGCCCGCCACGACGTGAGCACGGTGGTGTGCGGTACGGGGGAGCTCACCGCGAACGGCAAGGGACAGGAGATCCATCTGCGCGTACGTCTCGCCGACACATCGGCGGACGAGGTGCGACTGGAGATCGATTCCGTGTGGGGCGACGACACGATGGACCGCAACCCGGGCAAGCGCCGTCAGCAGGTACTGGTCCTCGGCACCGGGGATCGCTACGCCTTCTGAGCACCGTGAGGCAGACCCCTCGTTCTCCCGTCGTGGCGCTCCCTCGCCTCGTCCCACCGTCCCGGTGTGGAACCCGGCCCCGCGCCTGTCACCGGGCGCGATGGTGAACGTACGCCGCCGGCGGTACCCCCACCGTTGCTGTGAAGTCCCTGACCAGGTGGGCCTGGTCCGCATACCCCAGATCAGCGGCCAGACCCGCCCAGTTCACCGCCCGCCCGGTCTCCGTGCGCTCCAGGGCCTCGTGGATGCGATAGCGCAGGATGACCCACTTCGGGCCCACGCCCACGTATGCCGCGAACAGGCGCTGCATGAGCCGTACGGACAGGCCCTCCGACCGTGCGAAGTCGGCGACGCGCCGGACGGTGCGGTCCGTGCGGATGCGGTCGACGAGGGCCATGGCGAGATCGGCCTGCGGGTCGGCGTGTGGGCCGAGGCCCAGCAGGAAGGCATCCAGGGCGGCCACGCGGTCGCGCTCCCCGGCCGGGGTGAGGACGGCCGCGGGATCCGGCTCCGGGAACACCTCTGTCAGCGGCACGCGGCGGCCCGTCCAGTGCGCCACCGGCCGGCCGGGCGCGAAGGGGCGGAAGCCGCCCGGGCGGAACTGGATCCCGCACACCCGGCCCCGGCCCTGGAGCTTCTGTGTGAACAGCTCCAGACCGATGCCGGCGACCTCGCCCCAGGGTGCCTGGTCGCCGTACTGCTGGAAGACGACGTTCACCGAGGGGTGCGGGACGACGTGGGACGCGTACGGCTGCGAGAGGTCCCAGTCGATCAGCCAGTAATGCTCGAGATACGGGCGAAGGGGGCCGGCGGGCTCATGGCGGCGGAAGGTGACCCGCGTGAAGAGCTCCGCGGCGTCGACGATGCCTCGTGTGTCACGGCGTGGGGCGGCCATACAGAGATCGTAGGAGGGGTCACCGGCGGCGAGCGGAATAGCGGGAAGGCCCACACGGTTTCCGGTATAGTTGAACGATCAACAAATCTGGAAGGTGTGAGCGGGTATGCAGTTCGGGATCTTCAGCGTCGGCGACGTCACCATGGACCCGACCACGGGACGGACACCGACCGAGCGCGAGCGGATCAAGGCCATCGTCGCCATCGCGCTCAAGGCCGAGGAGGTCGGACTCGACGTCTTCGCGACCGGCGAGCACCACAACCCTCCGTTCGTGCCGTCCTCGCCGACGACAATGCTCGGCTATATAGCCGCCAGGACGGAGAAGCTGCTCCTCTCCACCTCCACCACACTCATCACCACCAACGACCCGGTGAAGATCGCCGAGGACTACGCGATGCTGCAGCAGCTCGCCGACGGCCGGGTGGATCTGATGATGGGGCGTGGCAACACCGGCCCGGTCTACCCGTGGTTCGGGCAGGACATCCGCCAGGGCATCAACCTCGCCATCGAGAACTACGCCTTGCTCCACCGGCTGTGGCGCGAGGACGTGGTGAACTGGGAGGGCCGCTTCCGCACCCCGCTGCAGGGCTTCACCTCCACGCCGCGCCCGTTGGACGGCGTGCCGCCGTTCGTCTGGCACGGCTCCATCCGCTCCCCGGAGATCGCCGAGCAGGCCGCCTACTACGGTGACGGCTTCTTCCACAACAACATCTTCTGGCCCGCCGACCACACCAAGCGCATGGTCGAGCTGTACCGGGAGCGCTACGCCCACTACGGGCACGGCACGGCCGAGCAGGCCATCGTGGGCCTGGGCGGACAGGTGTTCATGCGGAAGAACTCCCAGGACGCCGTGCGTGAGTTCCGGCCGTACTTCGACAACGCGCCGGTCTACGGGCACGGGCCGTCGCTGGAGGACTTCACCGACCAGACCCCGCTGACCGTCGGCTCGCCGCAGCAGGTGATCGAGAGGACCCTGTCCTTCCGCGAGTACGCCGGCGACTACCAGCGCCAGCTGTTCCTCATGGACCACGCCGGGCTGCCCCTGAAGACCGTGCTGGAACAGCTCGACATGCTTGGCGAACAGGTCGTGCCGGTGCTGCGCGAGGAGTTCGCGAAGAACCGCCCGGCGAACGTGCCGGACGCCCCGACGCACCAGTCGCTGCTCGCCGCCAAGGAGGCCGGGCGGGACTCCGAGCAGGGTTCCCAGGAGGTGACCGTCGCATGAAACTCGTCGTCGTGTCGGCGGGGTTGAGCGCCCCGTCCTCGACGCGGCTGCTCGCCGACCGGCTGGCCGCGGCCGTGGACCGGCACACCCCTGTCGACATCCGGGTCGTGGAGCTGCGCGACCTCGCCGTGGAGATCGCGCACAACTTCACCAACGGCTTCCCGGGGCGTGCGCTCGGCGACGCGCTGGACGCGGTGACGGAGGCCGACGGGCTCATCGTCGTCACCCCGGTGTTCTCGGCGTCGTACAGCGGACTGTTCAAGTCGTTCTTCGACGTGCTCGACAAGGACGCGCTGGCCGGCAAGCCGGTCCTGATCGCGGCGACCGGGGGCAGCGCCCGGCATTCGCTGGTCCTGGACCACGCCCTGCGTCCGCTCTTCTCCTACCTGCAGGCCGTGGTCGTCCCCACCGGTGTGTACGCGGCCTCCGAGGACTGGGGCGCCGAGGGACTGCCCGAGCGGATCGACCGCGCCGCGGGCGAGCTGGTACGGCTGATGGGCGCGGGCGTGGCGCCGGAGACCGCCGCCGTGCCCGAACCCGTCGGTTCCGTGCCGGGGCCCGCCGGGCCGGACCGCGAGCCCCGGGCGGACGGCGACCGTGCGTCCACCGTGGGCGGCACCGCCACCCGCTCGCACGGCTTCCAGGTGATCCCTTTCGAAGAGCAGCTGGCCGCACTGCACAACTGAGCCCGCTCTGCCGGGCAGGCCGGACGGTCCGTGCGGCGTACTCCTCGGGGTGGGCGAGGGGGTGGGCCGCCACCGTCCACCGTTCCGGCCCACCCCTTCCGCGTCGGCCGTCCACCGGACCGGGGGGCTTCCGGGACCGGCCGCGCGGGCCCTCGTCACCCGGCCGTGCCCTGTGATGGCGGGCCGGGTGGGCTTCGAGGCGGCGTCCGTGGGGTGGCGCCGTGCCGCGACGTGCGCGACGTATGTCGTCCGACGTCGTCCTACGTTCGACGTGACATGGCCGACACAGTGGCCCGACCAGGTAAGTCGCCACGCGCGGAGCGGTGAGAGGCGGGTAAGAAGACCGCCCGCGGCTCGGCTCACCGGCGGTGCACCGCTCCGGCCTTGGCAGACTGGTGGGGTGACCCAGACAGTGCTGCTCGCCGAGGACGACCGCGCCATCCGACACGCCCTGGAACGCGCGCTGACGCTCGAGGGTTACGAGGTGACCGCCGTGGCCGACGGGGTGGAGGCTCTCGCCCAGGCCCATCGGGCTCTGCCCGACGTGCTTGTTCTCGATGTGATGATGCCCGGCATCGACGGCCTCCAGGTGTGCCGCGTGCTGCGCGCCGAGGGGGACCGCACCCCGATTCTGATGCTCACCGCACTGGTGGAGACCGCCGACCGGATCGCGGGCCTGGACGCGGGCGCGGACGACTACGTCGTCAAGCCGTTCGACGTCGAGGAGGTCTTCGCCCGGCTGCGGGCCCTGCTGCGCCGCACCAACGGAACCGCCTTCGACGTGCCCAAGGAGGAGGGGAAGAGGATCCCCACCGGTCAGATGTCCGTCGCCGGACTGCGGATGGACGTGCAGGCTCGCCGGGCCTGGCGCGGCGAGCGCGAGCTGGAGCTCACCAGGACCGAGTTCGATCTGCTGGAACTGCTCGCGCGCAACGCCGGCATCGTGCTCGACCACGCCACCATCTACGACCGCATCTGGGGCTACGACTTCGGACCCGGATCCAAGAACCTCGCCGTCTACGTGGGTTATCTGCGGCGCAAGCTCGACGAGCCCGGTGCCCCGGCCCTCATCCACACGGTGCGCGGCGTGGGGTATGTGCTGAGGGAGGACTAATGCCTCCGCCACCCAGCCGGGACGCCGACGCCGGGGTCGGGATACGCCTGTGGCAGCGCCTGCCGCGGGGGCTGCGCCGCAGGCTCCGTCTGCGCTCCAGGCTGCGGCAGGTGTCCTCGCTGCGGACCACCTTCACCGTGTCGTTCGCGGCCGTGGCCGCCGGCGTCACCGTCCTCGTCGGCTTCCTGAGCTACGACGCCGCCGCGCGCCTTGTGCGGGTGGACCAGCAGACCGTCTTCGCCCAGGTCGTCGCCGACCTGCAGGGCCAGGTCCGCCAGAAGCAGCTGATGCCGGACGACTTCGCCATCTCCGACAAGGACCACGACACCCCGCGCGACGACATCATCCGGCCCAGCCGCACCGTCGTACAGGTGCTCGGACCCGGCGGAGTGGTCGTGGACCACTCCAATCCGGCGCTGCCCGTCGGTGCCGAGGACCAGCGGATCGCCAAGACCGCCACCGCGGCCCGGCTGATGGAGCACAAGAACGTCGATGTCGACGGCGACGTCTACCGCGTCGCGACCGTCGCCCTGGGCCGCGGCCAGGGCGCGGTGCAGGTCGCCCAGGAGCTCAGCAGCACAGAGGACCTGCTGCGCAGCCTTCAGCAGCGCACGGCCCTGCTGATGGGCGCGGTGGTGATCGCTGCCGGGCTGTTCGGCTGGTGGCTGGCCCGGCGCATCACCAGGCGTCTGGTGCGGCTGGCCGGTGCGGCCGAGGACGTGGCACGCACCCGGCGGCTCGGCATCCAGGTACCGGTCACCGGGAACGACGAGGTGGCCCGTCTCGGCCGCTCCTTCGACCGTATGCTCGGGCGGCTGGCCCAGTCCGAGGACGACCAGCGGCGCCTCGTGCAGGACGCGGGCCACGAACTGCGCACGCCACTGACGTCCCTGCGGACGAACATCTCGCTGCTGCGCCGGATCGACGAGCTGCCGCCCGCCGCCCGCGAGGAGCTCGTCGCCGACCTCGCCCAGGAATCCCGCGAGCTGACCGACCTGGTCAACGAGCTGGTGGACCTGGCCGCCGGCCAGTCGGACACCGAGCCGGTGCAGCGGCTCATGCTCGCCGATGTCGCCGAGGACGCGGCGACGATCGTGCGCCGCCGCACGGGCCGCGAGATCCTCGTCCGCGTCAGCGGTGACACGACGGTCGACGGACGGGTCATGGCGTTGCAGCGGGCGGTGTCCAATCTGCTGGAGAACGCGGCGAAGTTCGACCGCGGCGGCGCGGCGCAAATCGAGATCGTCGTCACGGGCCCGCAGCATCCGCCCCAGCTGGAGGACTCCGACGAGCCGGACACCGGGACGCCGCCGGACAGCGTGCGGGTGGAGGTTCTCGACCGCGGGCCTGGTATCGAGGAGAGCGACCTGATGCGGGTCTTCGACCGCTTCTACCGCGCCGCGGATGCGCGGAGCCTGCCCGGTTCGGGTCTCGGCCTGTCGATCGTGCAGGAAGTGGCCACGTCGCACAGGGGAGGGGCGTTCGCGTACCGGCGCAAGGGCGGCGGCGCGATCATCGGGTTCACGGTCGGCGGCGCGAGCGCCCGGGGCGGGTGACCGTGATCGCCTGAGCCCGCTCAGCCCACGTGCACCCGCGGCCGGCGCCGTCGCTCGCGTTCG
>NZ_JAYWVC010000244.1:0-10834 GCF_036281785.1 Streptomyces chiangmaiensis
GTGTCGCCGGACGCGGCGCGAACGCGGGAGACCAGTGCATCCACCACCGTTCGGGATGCGCCAGTTGACCAGGATTGGGCACAAGACTCACTCCTGCTCACTGACTAGGAACGGTCTGAGCCGACCCGGCTGTCGGTCCGCCGGCGGCTGTCCGGCCACAGCTGATCGCGTCGACCCGCGGCGGCGTGGGCCGGCGTGGCGGGCATGCCGTGGCCCTGGAGCGGCCGGCTGCCCCCGGCTGTCGCGTCCACCATGGCCTGGGCGACCTGTTCGAGACTGGTCTCCAGCGTCTGCAGCAGTTGCTCGTCCTTATGGCGCAGTGCGCCCAGCAGGTGCATGGCCTGTTCGTCGTCGGCGAGTGCGGCGATGCTCTCACCGGCCCGGCAGGCCGCCAACGCCTGTGCGGTGGCCGCGTACTCGCCCTCGATGTTCTTCAGCAGGCGGCGCTCGGCGGCCGGTTGTCCGCCGTGCAGCAGGCCGTCGACGATCATGGCGCCGGCCTCCAATGGAATGCGGGCCGCGCGGAGGGCGCCCGTCATGAGCGTGCGGACGATCGCCGTCGTGTCGCCCAGCAGGTGGCGGGGCCGGATGGCGCGTACATGGTCGTCGATGCGCACAATGTGTTCCAGGGCGTCGGCGAGGTGGTGTTCCATGGCCTGTCGGTGCGGGCCGACCGGGGTCACGGCCATGTCCGCCCTGAACCTGTCGATGACCGCTGCGTGGGCATCCCGGGCGTCCTGCAGCGCCGGGATCAGCGCGTGCGTCGTCAATGTCATTGCCGTACTTCCTTGTGTGGCGTTCTGGAACGGCGGGGTGGAGAGGTGCCCGCGGGAGCGGATACCCGGCGTGGGCGGGCCTCGCGACCAGGGTGTGTGAACGGGCCGAAGATCGCCCGGCGGCCGTTGGATCCCCGGCGGAGCCGACAGGCGCTCCGACCGGCGACATCGGCATCGTCCGCGCGTGCGACCACGTGGTGTTTTCCTAGCCCGTCCGGGTGGCCCCGGCAGGGCGCGCCGAGTGAGCCGTCCGAAGCCGAGGGCTCGACTCGACCGTGGGCAGGCGGAGCGCTCCACCTGCTGCTTGACTTGGAGTGCACGCGAAGTCCTAGCGTTCACGCCGTGGAACTCCGGGATACCGATCCACGAGATCCGCTGCTCCATGGGCTGGTGAAGGCCGTCGATGCGGCCACGAGGTCATGCCGCCGTGCAGGCGCAGCCGCCCTCGCGTTCCCGGCGCCATGAGGCGGTGCTCGACGAGTTCCGGCGCGAGGACGGGTTTCCGCCCGTCGAGCGGCAGGATGACATCGCAAGAAAGGCTGGGACAGCATGAAGCAGCGCACGCTTCGGGACCTGGAGGTTTCCGCCATCGGTCTCGGCTGCATGGGGATGTCGGCCTTCTACGGCTCGGCCGATCAGGAGGAGGGCATCAAGACCATCCAGCGCGCCCTCGAGTTGGGTGTCAACTTCATCGACACCGCACAGGTCTACGGCCCGCTCACGAACGAGTCGCTGATCGGCCGCGCGGTCGAGGGACACCGTGACGAGTATGTGATCGCCACGAAATTCAACTACCGCATGGACGACGCGGTCCCGGGCGACATGAGCACGGTGGGGCGGCAGGACGGCTCGGCCGACCATGTGCGCCGTTCGATCCACGGCTCGCTCAAGCGACTCGGGACCGACTACATCGACCTCTACTACCAGCATCGCGTCGATCCGAAGGTGCCGATCGAGGAGACCGTCGGGGCGATGGCCGAACTCGTCGCCGAGGGCAAGGTGCGTCATATCGGTCTGAGCGAGGCGAGCGCGGAGACGATCCGCCGCGCCAACGCCGTTCACCCCATCACGGCGGTGCAGACCGAGTACTCGATGTGGACACGCGACCCGGAGGCCGCTGTGCTGCCCGCGTGCCGTGAGCTCGGCATCGGGTTCGTCCCCTACTCCCCCCTGGGACGAGGCTTCCTCGCGGGCCGCTTCGCCTCTCCCGACGAGCTGGACGAAGGGGACTTCCGCCGCAGCGGTCCGCGATTCACCGGTGAGAACCTGGAGGCGAACCTGAGGCTCGCGGCGAAGGTGAAGGAGATCGCCGCGGAGAAGGGCGTCACGCCGGCGCAGCTTGCGATCGCCTGGGTCCTGGCGCAGGGCGAAGACCTGGTCCCCATCCCGGGCACGAAGCGGCGTACGTACCTGGAACAGAACGCGGCCGCGGTCGATGTGGAGCTGACGAAGGACGAACTCGCCCGCATCGAGGCCGAGTTGCCCGAACCGGCGGGGGCGCGCTACGACGAGGCGGGGATGAGGGCCCTGAACCTGTAGGGCGGGACGATGTTCGGCCGATGGTGAACCCCGCTCCGGCGAGTGAACCCTTCGCGTAGCTTCCGGGCATGACGGATCACCGCTCTGTCGACCTGGAAGGGATTCGGCTGGCCTACCAGGCGTGGGGCCTGCTGGACGCACCGCCGCTCGTGCTGCTCCATGCCCTGGGCGAGGGCGCCACCGACTGGGACGCGGTGGCGCCGGTGTTCGCCCGGAGCCGGCGTGTGTACGCACCGGATCTCCGCGGCCACGGTCTGAGTGACCGCCCCGGAGACTATTCGCTCGAACTCATGCAGAGCGATGTGCTGCATTTCCTGGACAGGCTGGGACTCGACCGGGTGGACCTGATCGGCCACTCGCTGGGCGGGGTCGTGGCCTATCTGCTCGCGTCGGACCGTCCACAGAGAGTGGCCCGGCTCGTCCTGGAGGATGTCCCCGTCCCTCGCCCCCGGGAGCCGATCACCCTGACCAGGCCGGACGGCGAACTCCCCTTCGACTGGGAGATGGTGCGGGCCGTCAGGAGGCAGCTCGACACGCCCGATCCGGCGTGGTCGGAGCGACTCGGCGCGATCACCGCCGAGACCCTGGTCGTGGCCGGCGGCCCGAGCAGCCATATCCCCCAGGACAGGGTCGCTGAACTGGCCCGGCGCATCCCCGGCGGACGTATGGTCACCATCCCGGCCGGGCACCTGGTCCACCATTGCGCCCCGGAGGCGTTCATGGAGGCGGTCTCGGCCTTCTTGCGGCTCTGAGGGACCACCGGTGCCGCGCGTCGGCCCTGTCTGAGTCGACAAAGCGACAGAAGTGCCCATGGATCGTGACGACTTGTGCCGACCGGGTGAGCGGGGCGTGCCGAGCGGCGCTGAGAACTGCGGTGAGCAGCGAGGCCCCCATCCCGTCATGCACGCGATGCAGTGCCCTCGGCGGCGGCCGATGCCGGGCGCCGGGTTCGACCGGCGTTGTCAGTGGTCCCCAGTAGGTTCTGTCGTGTCCCGCCGAGCCGGTGGGGAATCCCCCCTTGCCGCAAAGGAGATGGTGCGTTGTCGGACTGGGAGAAGTCGAGTACGGCGCGGGTGATACCGCCCGCGCGGCCGCGCAAGCTCGCCAAGGTCCCGTTCGTCGAACTGGCCGACGGACGCCTGCAGGGCGTGGTGTCCAGTGGATCCGACATCGAGCGGGTCTATGTGTCGTCGGTCGCGGCCGGCACGTACGCGTACGCCTGCAGCACCAACAACAACCGCCCCTGCGGCGGCGCGCGGGGGTCGTTCTGCAACCATATCCGGGCTCTGATCAACGAGGCGGTGCTGCAGTACGGCATCGAGCGCGTCGCCCGCTATCTGCGGATCGAGATCGAGGAGGGCGAGACGAGCGCGGAGAGCATCGCCGCCGCCATGGCGGGCACGCGCCCGTCCGCGGCGGGCGACCGGGCCGCCGCTGCTGTCTTCAGCCGGTTCCTGCGCCACCTGTCCTACCTGGAACTCGCGCCGACCACCGCGCCGTTGCCCGAGATGCAGTGGTTCCCGCCCACCAGGGCGGTGTCGATGGGGGTGCTCCCGCACGAGCCCGGTGCGAACGCCGGGGAGCGCACCGGCCTGCTCGCCGAGTCCATCGCCGGACTCGACGAGGCGATGGCCGCCGTCGATGCCTTCGACCGGGCCCTCGTCGGCGGTCTGCTGCGTCCCCAACCCGCCGAGGCCGCCGACCTGGCCGAGTTCGCCGACGCCCTCGCGGGCACACCGCTGGCGTCCGGCGTTGCCGAGGCGGCGGAGAAGGCGGTCGCCGGAGCCGCGAGCGAGGACCACTGCGTCGCTCTCGCTGCTGCCCGCACCGCGCTGCTCGGCTCCGTCCACGACGCGCTCATGGACCGCGTCGACGAGTGGACCGGCCGGAGCCACAGCGAAGGGAGGGCCCCTGTGCACGTAGGGCCGCAAGCGGTGAACGTACTCGCGGCCGCTCGCTCCTGGCTGTCCGATCTGGCGCGCGCCGGCTGGCGGGGCATCGACCACGAGTTGGTGTCCGGGGCGGCCCCCGTCGTCTCCGCGTTGCTTCCGGAACCGGCCCTGCGTCGCCTGGCCACGCTGCTCGACGGCTTCGCCGCCGAACTCGCCGCCTCCTGCCCAGGTGCGACCCTGGAGCGGATCCCGGCGCGTCGCTGGGCCGACCTGTGGGCGCGTGCGACGCTTCTGACGCTGCCCGGTGCCGCCGACGTCCCCTCGACCGGCACGGCCACCGGCCGCCTCCTGCCCCTCGGCGTCGACCTGCACGAACACGCCACCGCCGCACGGGCTCAGGTCCACGCCGTGTTCGAGCCCGCCGACGGCACGGGGCCGCGCCTGGTGCGCGCCGGTGTCTCGGTGCCGAAGCCGGACACGGTCGTCGGAGCCGGTGTCTGGCAGCTGATGCGCCCGCACATGGCGCTGCTGTCGGCCGTCAGCGAAGGCCGCTCGATGGACATCGCCGATATGCCGATCACCGACGAGGGCGATCTGATCTGGCAGGACGAACACGCCCGCCTCGGTGAGCCCGCCGACGTCTTCGCGACCGCCCGCGTCGCCCTTCCCACCGCGCGTGCCTCGGCGACCGCACCACTGGACCGGCACCCCGCCTCGATCGCCGTACCGGTGTTCCTGGAGGGCTACACCGTCCAGCAGGACGACGACGCAGTGCTCTTCAGCGTGGCCGGATGCCCTGTCGCCGTCGACACGGACCGAATTCCCGCGGCCGGTCCGCTGACCGCCGATGCCGTCGCTGCGTCGAGCGCATGCATCGGTCTGCTGCGCTGGGACGTGGGGACGTTCGGGGTGCAGCCGCTCGCCGTCGAGACCACCGTGCGGAAGAGGGCTGTCGCGATCCAGGCCGGCGCATGGGCCGGAGGCACGACGGACAAGGCCGGCGTCAAGGCCGAGAAGGGCGCCACCGACGCCGTTGCGGTGCTGCGTGAGCGAGCCGGAAGGCTGCTGCGGAAATGACCGACCCGACCCCTGGACAGGACCACGAGGTGGACCCCCACGACAATCGTCGCCAGGTGCTGTACTGGCGACTGCTGGCCCGCCTCTTCGACCACGAGGAACAGCCGACGCTGGAGTCGGCGAGCCTCGCCGTCGTCGAGGACATCGGTCTGCCGCCCGCACTGTTGGACCCGCAGGCGTCCGTCGATTCGATCGTGCAGCGTCACCCCGAGCTGGCCGCCGAGTTCGACGGTCTCATGGTGCCCGAGCCGGAGTCCGAGTCCGATGCCGGCGTTCGCGAGCGCGCCGCCGAGGTGCGGCGCGCGGCGCTGGTGTCGAAAGTGCTGCTCAACGTCTTCGCGTCCGGCTCCGGTACGGTCACCGCCGGGCAGTTGTCCCGCTGGCAGTCCGACGCCGGGTGGCTGGAGCGCGCGCTCGGCTGCAAGCCCGGTGAACTGCGTGGCGGGCGCTCCGGGGGCGGCTCGGGTCGGGGCGTCAGCCCGACCGGTACGGGCGGCCGCGGGACGACGCCCGACCTCGGCCGGTTGATCCCGGGGATCGGGCCCGAACTCGGCGCCATCGAAGCCGACCTCGTCAGGCGGATGCACTTGCGTGAGGTGCTCGCGGATCCTCAGCTCGCCGCGCAGCTGACGCCGAGCATGTCGCTGATCGAGCAGCTGCTGCGGGACAAGAACAACCTGTCCGGCGTAGCGCTGGCCAACGCCAAGGCCCTGATCCGCCGTTTCGTCGACGACGTGGCCGACGTGCTGCGCACCCAGGTGGAGAAGGCCACGGTCGGAGCCCTGGACCGCTCGGTTCCGCCCAAGCGGGTGTTCCGCAACCTCGACCTCGACCGCACGATCTGGAAGAACCTCACCAACTGGAGCCCGGAGGAGGAGCGACTGTATGTCGACCGCCTCTACTACCGCCACACCGCCCGCAGGACGACGCCCCAGCGGCTGATCGTGGTGGTGGACCAGTCGGGCTCGATGGTCGACTCGATGGTCAACTGCACCATCCTGGCGTCCATCTTCGCCGGGCTGCCCAAGGTGGACGTCCACCTGATCGCCTACGACACCCAGGCGCTCGACCTGACGCCCTGGGTGCACGACCCGTTCGAGACCCTGCTGCGCACCAACCTCGGCGGCGGCACCGACGGAACGGTCGCCATGGCACTGGCCCAGCCGAAGATCGCCGAGCCGCGGAACACGGTCGTGGTGTGGATCTCCGACTTCTACGAATGGCGCACCGAGCAGCTGTTCGAGAGCATGACGGCCATCCATCGCTCCGGCGCGAAGTTCATCCCGTTGGGCTCGGTGACCAGCGCCGGCCGCGGCAGCGTCAACCCCTGGTTCCGGGAGCGCTTCAAAGATCTCGGCACACCGGTGATCTCCGGTCACATCCGCAAGCTCGTCCACGAGCTCAAGACGTTTCTCGCCTAGTGCTGTGGCCGGAAAGGTTTGCCGGTGAACCTTTCCGGTCGCCGCACTGGATACCTGTTCACGACGTTTTTCGCTGAGAAAGGCCCTGCCTTGTCCGATCTGTTGCGCGCGCCCGCCGAGATCAAGTACGCCGAGGAACTGGACTGGCTGGAGTCCGTCGACGACGGCCCCAAGCCCTTTTCCTGGCGTCTGTCCCCGAAGATGGTCCGCCTGTTCATCCTGGGGTCCGAGCGCTCCGACGGGCTCGACCGGGAGATCTCGCAGAAGTGGTTCGGCGACCGCAGCTTCGTCGAGCGCGCCATCGTCACACTGGCCTCCGACCGCGGTCTGCTGCTCATCGGCGACCCCGGCACCGGCAAGAGCTGGCTGGCCGAGCTGCTGGCCGCCGCGATATGCCGCAACTCCACCCTCGTGGTGCAGGGCACGGCCGGCACCACCGAGGACCACATCAAGTACTCGTGGAACGTCTCCATGGTGATCGCCAAGGGACAGTCCCGGGCGTCGATGATCCCCTCGCCGATCATGACCGCGATGGAGAGTGGCGTCATCGGCCGATTCGAGGAACTCACCCGCTCCACCAGTGATGTTCAGGACGCGCTGATTTCCATTCTGTCCGAGAAGTACATCTCGGTCCCGGAACTCGACAGTGACAACATCGTCTTCGCCAAGCCCGGTTTCTCTGTCATCGCCACGGCCAACAGCCGCGACCGGGGCGTCAACGACCTGTCCTCGGCGCTCAAGCGCCGCTTCAACTTCGTGCGGATCCCGGTCGTGACGAACAAGAAGAGCGAAGCGGAGATCGTCCGCTTCCGCACGGAGGAACTCCTGCGCCGCCACCAGATCGAGCTGGAGGTGCCGCCGACACTTCTCGATGTACTGCTGCAGAGCTTCGCCGACCTGCGTGCGTCGGCGGCCGCTGCCGGCAGCGACGACGAGAAGCTCGAGTCCGCCCTGTCCACGGCCGAGCAGATCGGCGTACTGGAGGACGCGATCCTGCACAGCAATTTCTTCGGTGAGCGCGCGCTGACCGCCCACACGCTCGCCTCCTCGCTCGTGGGGTCGCTGGCGCGACGCGAGCCGGAGGACCTGGCCATCCTCAACAAGTACCTCCATGGCGTGGTCGAACCGCGCAGCAAGGAAGAAGGCGGATCCTGGCCGGAGTTCCTCGAGGGCGGCCGCGACGCGATCGCCACGCTGTCGTGAGCGGCATGGAGGAGGGGACCTTCACCGCGCTGCGGAGTCAGTTGCAGGAAGCCGCCGCGACCTTCGCCGACGGGCCGGACGCACTGGAAGGCATCCTGCTCGGCATCGTCGACGACGTCGACCGCGCGGTGCGTGAACCGCTGGAGATCTTCCCGGTCTGCCACCACTCGCCGGCCTCGGCGATCGCGATGGCGCGCCGCCTGCGCGAGAAGCAGCCGAAGGTCGTGTACCTGGAGTTGTGCGAGGACATGGCGCCGCTGCTGTCCGAACTGCGCAACTGCCGGCTCCCGGTGGCGGTGCAGGCGTTCGCGACCGACGTCGAGGGGTTCCCGGCCGAGTGGTCGCCGTTGTCGGTGGTCGCCCCCATCACCGAGGCATCGGCCGAGTACCAGGCGATCGCCTATGCGCTGGACACGCCGGGCGTCGAACTGGTCCTCGTCGACCGTTCCTCGGACCACGTGTTCCAGTGGGACGCGCGCCGCACCGAGTCCGCCGAACAGACCGACCCGGACGCACCGACGGCCGAGGAGGAGGCGGCACTGCACGGCGACGCGATCGGGGTGGAGATCGGCGATCTGCGGCCGCGCTTCGCCGAGCTGGAAGAGCACCTGTTGCGCCATGGCCGGGTACGGCACTGGTCCGAGTGGTGGCACCAGTACGTGGAACTGCCGCTCGGGGACAGCGACCACGACACCTACCGACAGGTCATGCTCCTGATCGGCAGCCTGTTCCGGCGCCTGGCCCCCGGGGATCCGCAGCGCGTGCGTGTCGACGAGGATCGCGAACGCCATATGTGGACCCGGATGCGCCGGCATCTCGCCGCCGGCGGCATCGACCCCGCGGACTGCCTCTATGTCTGCGGCGCCTTCCATGCGGCCAGCCGCGTGGCGGAGTTCGGTGTCCACGGCGCCGACACCTTCGAGATCAGCCCGCCCACCGGGACCCGGTGGCAGCACGGCCTGATCCCGTCCAGCCATGCGGCGATCGAGGCGCAGTTCGGGCTGGCCGCCGGGTCGGTGTCGATCGCCGCGACGGTATGGGCGAAGAACGTCAGACGCACCGGCGTGCGGCCCTTCCGGCTCGAAGGACAGGCAGGAGGGAAGAAGCGCTCGACGGCCAAGAAGGCCGTGGCGGTGGCCGCTTCCCAGTCGGTGGCTCCGGCCGCGGACAAGCTGTCGGGCTTCCTGCAGCGACCGCCCGTCCTCGACCGGCTGGACGAGGCCGAACTGCTCGGCTGGTCCGTCGACATCGTGCGCGCCGCTCGTCGCAACGGTTATCTCGCCTCCACCGCCGACGCCATCGCGGTGTTCCAGACGTCGATCCTGCTCGCCGGCATGCGCGACCGGGCCAAGCCCACGCCGTACGACTTCCAGGACGCGGCGGTCACCTGCATCGAGAAGGACACCGTGCCCGGCAGGCGCGATGTGCGCCGCCTGGTGGAGATCATGATGGGCGGCGACCGGATCGGCCAGGTCGGGTACGACGCGCTGCCACCACTGGCCCGCGATGTGCACGACCGGCTGACACCACTGAACCAGAAGCTGCAACAGCGCGGCGTGCAGCGGGCGTTGCTGGACATCGCCGGCCGGCCCGAGCTCGGGGCGTGCTCCGACGTGCTGTGGATGCTGCGGTACCTGATGCCGCAGGGTGCGGCAAGGCCCATCATGGGTGAGCGACGGCTCGGCGAGCGGCCGATCCAGGAGTCGTGGGATCTCGCGCTCGGCACTCACCAACGCGCACTGATCGAGCTCGGCTACGAGGGTGTCAGCGTCGAGCAGGTCCTGGAACAGCGGCTACGACGCAGGGCGTACGGCCCGCAGGCAACGGCGGCGGTCGTCCTGGAGACCGTCGAGGACGCGACGCTGTATCTGCGCAGCCGCCGCCTCGCCGACGAGCTCGGCACACGCGCGCTGGAGGTTCTGGCGGGCGAACGCAGTGTCGACGGCGCTCCGGAGGTGCTGCGCCGGGTACGGCGGCTACTCGCCTACTACCGGACCAGCGAGCCGGTGCTGCCGCCGTGGATCGAGTCCTTCGTCAAGACCGGCTACGCGCACTACTGCACTCTGCTCCCGACGGCGTTCGCCGACGAGGACGCGACCGTCCGTCAGGTCGGGGCGATGCTGGGCTTCCTGCTCAGCATGGAGAGTCTGGCCCTCTCGCTGGGCTGCGACCGGACCCAGCTGGAGCTGGCGGTCACGCAGTCGCATCCCGAGGAGCCGTCGAAGACGGCGCTGCTGTGGGCGGCGCAGGTTCAGCTGGGGCGTCTGTCCCGAGAGGATCTGCGGACGCGGTGCGACGAACTACTGGGCAATCCCCTGGTGTTGCCCGCCTATCCGCGCTACCTGAGCGGATTCGTGCACGCACTGGAGCCTGTGCCGGGCCTCGTCGACTTCGTCGTGGAAGCGGTGTCGAACGCCTTCGGGCGATTGCCCGATCCGGTGCTGCTGCCATGGCTGCCGACCCTGATCACCACGCTGCGATCCGGCGGCGCAGATCTGGCTCCACTGCTGATCCGCGAGGCCGGACGGATCTTCCCCGGCCGACTCGCGGCGCTGGACGAGTGGGTGCCACCGTGGCGGGACCGGCCGAGTGCACCGAGTGCCCGTCCGGCCGCGGGCATCGGCGCCCGCCGTGGCGTCGCACTGCTGGCTGCCCACCCGGCGACGTGCGATGCGGTGGGGACACTGCTGGGCTGCGACGGGGCGTGGCAGACGGGGAGCGCCGGTCCGGAAGGGACGGCGCTGCTCGCCCGCTATCCGGAGACGGCGGCGGCGCTGGAGGTACTGCTGGCTTCTGCCTGACTCCCGCAGGGCTGTGCCGTCACAGAGCGGGTCCTTTGAAGGCTCCCCTCCCTGAAGGGAGGGGACTGTGGCGGGCCTCGGTCAGCATCCTGTCGAGCTGAGCCGGACTACACGTCAGCTTCTCA
>NZ_JAYWVC010000245.1:0-10825 GCF_036281785.1 Streptomyces chiangmaiensis
CGGGTCCAAGACTCACCCCTGCTCACTGATCAGGAACGGTTTGACTGGTACCTGTGGGGCGTATGCAGCCCGATGTTGAACTGGTAGACCTGATGTTCGTAGTGCCACAGGCTGCGCAGCGGCGAGGGAATCCACGCCCATGTGCCGCCCCGGCCGTCGGCCCAGTGCCGGCCATGTCCCTTGTCCGACAGGAACCAGCCGGTCCATGTCGCCAGGTACGTCATCACGGCGACAGGGGCGAGGGAGGCCACGGACCAGCCGAGATCCCTCCGCAGTACCGCACGGTAGGGGTACCGCGCTCCCACCACACGTCGGGCTGCGACATCCCACAGCAGGGTCATCGCCCCGAAGAACACCAGGAAATACAGACCGTTCCACTTGGTCGCGCTCGCCAGGCCCAGGAGCACGCCGGCAGCGAGCCGCCAGGGCCGCCACCCCATGCCCGCTCGCGCGCCGATGCCCTCGTCCGGCCGTACGACACCGGTGTCGCTCCTCGGCAGCATCCGGACCAGCCGCTCCCTGGTCCGGTCACGGTCGATCAGGAGGCAGCCGAAGGCGGCCAGGACGAAGAACATGACGACGAGATCCAGCAGTGCGCTGCGACTCATCACGTAGTGCAGGCCGTCCACCGCCATCAGCAGCCCGGCCAGGCACCCGAGGAACGTCGAACGGAACAGACGGCGTCCGATGCGGCACAGCAGCAGAACGGACAGCGCGCCGAGGACGGCTGTCATGAAGCGCCAGCCGAACGGATCGAGGCCGAACAACCACTCACCGACGGCAATGACCCACTTGCCCATGGGCGGATGGGCGACGAACGACCCGGTGTCGGACAGAGGAATGACCTGGGGGTCGGCGAGTACCTTCGGATCGGCGATCTTGCGGTCCGGCCACACACCCTCGTAGCCGAGCTGCAGTTGGGCCCAGGCGTCCTTGGCGTAGTACGTCTCGTCGAACATGAGGTCGTGGGGTCGGCCGAGCCGCCAGAAGCGGATCGCTCCCGCGACGGCGGCCACCAGCACCGGGCCCAGCCAGCCCGTCGCCCTCGCGCCGCGGTGAGCGAGGCCCGCCGGACAGCCCAGAACCCGCCACAGATGGGCGGGCGGCGGGGGGAAGTCCGGTACCAGACGGTCTCCCGTCCCCGTACGAGCCGGCGGCACGCGGGGAAACCGGAACCGCAGACGGTCCGGCCGCCTTACGTCCGCGCCCGTAGCCGCCGGTGTGCCCTCACCGCCGCCGTACTTCGTGCCGCTCGAGCCCGCACCGACACGGCCGTCATCCGACGTACGGGTGGAAACTGCGGCATTGTCCGAGTGGAGCGGCCCCTGAGGCGCCTTGCGGTCCCCCACTTGCCACACCTCTCATCGACGGCCCGGGAAGCAGGACGCGTCAGGCTCATTCGACGGGCCGTTGCGCCGCCGTCCCCGATCCGGCGCAGATTTTAGCCTGAATGTGCGAGGGGCACGGGCCGGTCGCGGTGTCCCTGACTGTCGGCCGTGCAGGGCCACGACGAGCTTGCGCTCAGCGCCCTGGCCGCGGGCGGGCGGCACGAAGTGCTGTCCGATCGTGTCCACGGACAGGGCACGATCGAAGCCGCCCGGGACGTAGGTGTTCTGGTCGAAGTCGGTGACGGTGGCCTTCGGGGCGCCGGTGTTGCGCGGGTTGACCACCCGCGGCCAGGTGGTGAGCATGTCGCACTGCGGGCCGCCGGCAAGTGCGTTCCGGCCGGCCGAGACGGCACGCGTGAGGAGGTGATCGAGAAGTACCGCGCCCAACTGCTCGGCCGCCCCGATCTGCTCCGCCCGCTCCCCGCCCTCCGGGGCCGGCGGCTGGGCTGCCGGTGCTCCCCCGAGCCGTGCCGGGCCCCAGGTCATCGCCGAACCCGCCGCCTCTGTTCACGACACCTCGGTCACGCAACGCTCGGCGACGGCCAGGGCGGCCGCCATGACGCTCAACTGCGGATTCACCTCCGGACAGCTGGGCAGCACGGAGCCGTCACCGATCAGCACGCCGTGCACACCGCGGAGGCGCCCGTCCGGGTCCGCCGGTGACCGCTCGGGGTCGGCACCTCCGGCCGCCGTACCCGTGGGGTGAAATGCGGAGACATGCAGGTGCCGCGCCGACACCGTGTCCAGCACCGCCTCCAGCTGAGCCGGAGTGCGAGCGCGCGGCGCCTGGGGGACGCCGGTCAGCACCTCCTCGGCGCCAGCCGCGAACAGCAGGCGCCCCATGGCCCGTTGGGCCCGGAGGAGGCGGCCGGCGTCGCGCGGGGTCAGGTCGTAGCGCAGGAATGTCCGGTCCTGCCCGAGGACGCGACCGGCGGGACGGTCGGCGATCATGGCGCCCAGCGTCGCCAGGTGTTCGGTCCGTTCCAGTTCGCGGCGCAGTTCGCGTCCGACGCCCGGCAGCACGAACGAACTCATGCCCGGGGGCGCCGAGGTCGCTTCGATCAGGATGCCGTCGTCGCGCAGGTGCTCCACCCCGACGCTCTGCAGGACACCCTTCCAACCGGTGACGGGGCGGCTGAAGCGGCCCGCGACGCTGGTGGCCGGATGCACGCTGAGGTTGCGGCCCAGCCGCGGGTGTCCTCCGAGGCCGGATCGGCGCAGCAGCGGCGGGGTCTGAAGGGCTCCGGCGGCGACCACGACCAGGGGGCTGAGGATCTCCAGTTCGCTGCCGTCCGGGCGGCGCACCAGCACCCCGGCAGCCCGTGGGCCGCCCGGCCGGTCGCGGTCGATGAGGATCCGACGGACGTGTGCGCCCGTCACGATGCGGGTCCCGGCCGCGCAGGCCTCGGGAAGCACGGACAGCTGGACGCTCTGTTTGGCGCCGGTGGGGCAGCCGACGACGCACTGGCAAGAGCCTTTGCAGCCCGGGGCGTTGCGACGCAGGGGCGCCGCGGCCCAGCCGAGTTCCTTCGCTCCGGAAAGTGCGAGCAGCCCGTTGTTCCCGAGGACCTCCAGTGGCTGGGGTGCCACCCGGAGGGTGCGTTCGACCTCGTCGAGGTGGATGTCGAAGTCTTCGGCGGCCGCGAATCCGTGGTGGTCCAGCCAGCGGGTGAGGACATGGTCCGGTGTGCGGTAACACGTTCCGGAGTTGACGACGGTGGTGCCGCCGACCGCGCGTCCCACGGGCAGGACCAGCGGGGGGTTGCCGAGGGCGATCGTCGCGCCGCCGTCCCGGTACAGGTCGGTGAAGCGGTCGAGCGGGGCTCGGCGCCGGAACGACGCGGTGGTGTGGTGTTCGCCCTCCTCGAGGACGACGACACCCATCCCGGCGCGAGCGAGTGTCCGGGCGGCCATGGCCCCTCCGGCGCCCGATCCGACGACGACGGCGTCGGCTCTCGAGCGCGTGGGCCACTCGCGGGAGGGCGTGCAGTCGAGCGGCGGATCGTCGAGGGCGGGCAGCGAGCCCGCGGGGCCGTGGTGCAGCGTCCGTTCGGTGCCGGCCGCCAGCAGCAGCGGCACCTTGACCGCGTCCAGGAGCGGCAGCAGGGCCCTGCGGGAGGCCAGAGACGCCACGACCCTTTCCCGTTCGGCCGGGGCGAGGGCGGACAGCCGCCTGCCCGTGCGGGCCACGGCGTAGGCGTCGATGGCAACCGCCGCGCCGCGCACCGCCGTCCGAGCCGGTGCGGGCATGGCGTCGAGCAGCGTTTCCACCCTGCGCGGCACGGCCCTGGTCCAAGCGGCCGTGCCGTCGTCCGCGAGCAGGGCGGCGGTGAGTCCCGTCAGGGCGGCGGCACTTCGAGAAGTCATCGGTCGCCGACCTCCGCATGGGCGGTGCCCGACAGCCGCCATTCGGCCTCCTGCCGCCACCTGCCCCACCAGCGCTCCAGGTGCACCACCGCGTCCGCCCTTTCGCTGTTGCGGCAGACCGCGGCGGAGTCGTCCGGGTCGGTGTAGTCCAGAGTCAGCGTCTGTTCCGGCGGCTGGGTCACCGTCACCCTGATGCGGCTCAGGCCCGCCCTGCCCTCGACCCGCCACTCGGGCAGAGAGATGACCGCGCGGAACCGTCCGATGCCCGCCCATCCCACGGCGGAACGTTCCACGCGCCGGGGCCAGGTGCGGCCGTTTCGGTACAGGCGCAGGAAGACCAAGGGCGGCAGCCTGTCGAGGCCGCGTCGCATCGACACCGCGGCGACGATCTCCAGGACGTCGCCGCCGCCCAGATCCGCGTGGAGCCAGGCCCAGCGCCGGGCGTTGCCGTGGCCGTAGATGCGCGCGCCGGCTCCCGGAACGCCGTCCAGCCGCAACTCGTCGGTGCCGTGGCGGACGGTCCCGCTGTAGCGGGCACGGACGGCGGGGAGCATGTGGGAGGCCGGGAGCCACGGGCGTCGCCAGGACCAGCGGGGGAAGGTGTGGAGCGGCGGACCTTCGGGCTGCTCGGTGAGCTCCCAGGCGAACGTCCCGGCGGAACCGGCGAGCCGGCCGGGACCGGCACAGATGCCCCCGGCGGAGAAGCCCTCCGGATGCCCCGTCCAGGGAACGGGGCCGAACCGTGCGTGCTCGACGGGGCCGTCCTTGGGGAAGACGGCGGCCCAGCCGTGCGCATAGGCGCCGGAACCGTCGGAGGGCGCCACCACTTCGTGGTGCAGCCAGATCCCGCTGTCGGTCGCCGGGTCGGTCAGGGTCGTGTACCAGACTTCGGTCCGCCCCGGTGTGCCCTCCCAGCGCGGCGCCAGATGCCGGTCGGCGGGGGACGCGGCCGCACGGGGGAACCGGAAACTCGCGAGGAAGGGCAGCAGGCCGGTGGTGAGCGGGAAGCGCAGGGTGCCCTCTCCCACGCGGTCGCCGTCCTCGTACAGGGTGTACGGCAGGACGGTCATCGATGCGAGGGGACGCTTGGGCGACACCGACTTCCAGCCGTCCAGCGTGAGGCGCCGGCCTTCCATGGCGAAGGTGATCCGGTAGTGGATCCTGCGGCGCGCCAGGGGCGATATCTCCAACTCACCCACGGCTTCGGCGTCGTCGGCCCGTCCCGCTATCCGTACCCGTCCGGTCACCCGGGCAGGCGTCGTACGGTGGGGCAGCAGCACGGAGTCGGCGCGGACCAGGAGGTCGAGCCGCACAGGGCGGTTCCCGTCCTCGTCGGCCAGGTGCACACGACCCAGCATCGTCTCCTTGAACACCGTCCCGCGCGAGATCACAGGGCACCGTCCCGGCGTCCCCGCGCGCGTGCCAGCCCTTCGAGCATGATGCGCTCCGTCGCTGACAGATAGTCGCCCGCGGCGGTGCGCGCCGCCTGCTGGTCCCCGGCGGCCACGGCCTCGACGACCGGTGCGAGACGGTCATGAGCGGCCCGGGGATCCTCGAAGGGTCCGACCAGCGCCGCGCGCACCGGGAGGTATGCGTTGAACAGCGTGTTGGTCAGCAGGACGTACACCCGGTTGCCCGTGGCACGGGCCAGGGCCCGATGCACCTCCACGTCCGCCAGTTGCACGGGCTCGCCGCCCGCCGCGTCCCCGACGGACGCCAGCAGTCGGCGAAGTTCGGCGATCTGTGCCTTGGTGGCGCGGGCTGCCGCGCGTTCCGCGATCAACGCACCGATGCTGCGGCGTACTTCGAAGATCTCACCGATCCAGTCGGGGCTGTGACGCACCAGCATCGGCAGCAGATCCGCGCCGCCCAGGCGCAGGAAGTCCCGTACCCGGGTGCCCACTCCATGACGCGTCTCCAGCAGACCGGCGTGCACCAGCCGGCCGAAGGCGTGCTTGAGCGTGGTGCGGGTGACACCGAATCCGTCGGCGAGTTCGCGCTCGGGCGGCAGATAACTCCCCGCCGGATGACGCCCGGCGAGGATGTCCTCGCGCAGTCGGTTCTCCAGCACGTCGACGATCGTCTCGCGTGGCAGTGCTTCCACCCCGGCCCCCAACGACTCAGTGGTTCAGTGGATGAGTCACTGAACCACCGTCCATGACACACCGTCAATACCGCTCGATGGCGGACCGTACGGCCTGTGGGACGTATCGGGTGCTCAGCCGGCCCGGCGGAGTGGTGAGGTGATCCGGCCGGGCTCCCGCTGCCGCCGCTGCACACCGCACGACCGCGGTCCTGCCGGCCGGGCCGGTGGGCGCGGCTGCCGTCCCCGCATGGCGTCACGGTTCGAAGCGGTAGCCCATGCCGGGCTCGGTGAGAAGGTGGCGGGGGCTGGCAGGATCGGGCTCCAACTTCCGCCGCAGGCTCGCGAAGTAGATGCGCAGGTAGTGCGTCTTGTGCTCGTGTCCCGGCCCCCAGACGTGCCGCAGGATCTGCCGGCTGGTCACCAACTCGCCCGGGGGGTGGCGGAGCAGAATTTCGAGGATGCTCCATTCGGTCGGGGTGAGCCGCAGCCGGTCGCCGTCGCCGTCAGCGCGACGGACGGTGGAGCTGTCCAGGTCGATCGTCCACTCGCCGATGTGGGCGATGATGGGGGAGGGCTCCTCCGTGGACCGTCGGCGCAGCACCGCCCGCAGACGGGCGAGGAGTTCCTTCATCGCGAAGGGCTTGGTGACGTAGTCGTCGGCTCCCGCATCGAGGGCGGCCACCTTCTCGTCGGCGTCGGACCGCGTGGAGAGGATGATGATCGGTACCTGACTCCAGGCGCGCAGGGCCTGGATCACCCGGTGGCCTTCGATGTGCGGCAGCCCGAGGCCGAGGATGACGGCGTCGGGCGGGCTGCTGATGGCCTCCACCAGCGCCTGACGGCCGTCGGCCGCGATGTCCACTGTGTAGCGGTCGGCCTGGAGACTGATCTGCAGGTCCTTGAGCGTTTGCGGTTCGTCGTCGACGACCAGGATGCGGGTCATTGTGGCGTCATTTCGTCTGTGGACTCTCTCGGCAACTCCCCGGGGAACTCCCGGTTCACCGGTGGCGGGAAGGGCGAGGGCCATGGGCGGTCCGCCTCCGGAGGTTCAGGATCGAGCGTTGCGCTCCTGGCCTCGGCGAGGCCCGCTGCCGGCGTGCCGGCCGCCCGGCCGGCGAGGACGCGAAGACCTTGGCCACCCGGCTGCGGGCCCGCCAGGAGTCCGCCCCGCTACCCGACCTGGTCGGCCGTGCTGTCGCGCAGGTGTGCCGCAGTGAGGAGGTGGGTGCCCCAGGCGCGTTGGGGGCGATCCGGTGGTGTCAGCCGGAGGTGGAAGCGGGTTCGATGGAGAGCCGGTAGCCGACGGAGGGGTCGTTCTGCAGGAACCGGCCGGCTTCGTCGTGCAGCTTCTTGCGGATGCGGTAGGCGTAGACCTTCAGGTAGTGCTGTTCGTTGGCGTAGGCGGGGCCCCAGACGTTCTCCAGGATCATGCGGCGGGTGCAGACCTTGCCGACGTGCCGGGCGAGGTAGGCGAGGACGTCGAATTCCTTGGGGGTGAGGTCCAGCGGTTCGTCGTGGTAGGTGGCCTGGTAGTGGACCAGGTCGAGGGTGAGCGGACCGGCGGTGAGCTCGGTCTGGTGGCCGGTATCGGCGTCGGCGGCGTGGTGGCGCAACGCGACGCGGAGCCGGGCGTCGAGTTCACGCATGCCGAAGGGCTTGGTCATGTAGTCGTCCGCGCCGTTGTCGAGGGCGTCGACCTTGCGGTCTTCGGAGCTGTCGGCGGACAGGATGATGATGGGCCGGTCGGTCCAGGTGCGGATACGGGTGCAGACGTCGAGTCCGTCGAGGTCGGGCAGTCCGAGGTCGAGCACGATGACGTCGGGGGCGTGGACGGCGGCGTCGGCGAGGCCGTCCTGGCCGGTTTCGGCGGTGCGGACCTGGTGGCCCAGGGCTTCGAGGCCGACTCGGCAGGCGGCGAGCAGCGCGATGTCGTCATCGACGATGAGGACGGTGGCCACGGTGTGTTCTCCTCGGACAGGCCGGTCGCGGCCGGCAGGGTGAAGGTGAAGCGGGCGCCGCCGCCGGGGTTCTGGTCGGCCCAGATTCTCTGGTGGTGGGCTTCGATGAAGATCTTCGCGATGGCCAGTCCGAGTCCGGTCCCGGTGTCGTTCTCGCGGCGGAAGAAGAAGCCGAAGACCTCGTCCCGCCGGCTCGGCGGGATGCCGGGGCCCCGATCGGCGACCGACACGGTCACGGTGGCCGGGTTGTCCTGGAAGGCATGGACGGTGATGGGCGTGCCGGGCGGGGCGTAGCGCGCGGCGTTGTCGAGAAGGTTGGTGAGCACCCGGCCGATGAGGACGGTGTCGACGTCGAGGAGCGGCAGGTCCGCTTCGATGTCGGCGACGATCTGCCGTGGCGGAGGACCGGGCAGGTCCCGCAGGACGGTGGTGACGAGTTCGCTCGCGGTGGTCAGGCTGGTACGCGGTTGCAGGACACCGGCCTGGACCCGGCTCATGTCGAGAAGATTGGTGACCAGGGCCGCGAGTCGGTCCGTCTGAGTGTCGACGAGCCGGGCCAGCTCTCCCCGGGCGGTGTCGTCCAGGGCCGGGGCGAGGTCGGCGTCGGCGAGCACCGAGGAGGACGCCTTGATCGATGCCAGTGGGCTGCGCAGGTCGTGCGAGACGGCGGCCACCAGGGTGCGGGCGAGCTGCTCGACCTCGTGGGTCAGCTGTGCGCGCAGCGCCTCTTCCCGCAGCTGGGCCCGTTCGACGGCGAGTGCGATCTGGTTGGCGAACAGGAGCAGCGGCTCGCGCTGCTCCTCGGTGATCGTGACGCCGGTGATCGCCAGCATGCCGATGGGGCGTCCGGCGGCCACGAGTGCCAGCTGCACCGGCTCGCCCTTGCGCCCCTGACCGGTCGGTGCGGCCAGCAGGTCGAGGTTGGTGACCTGTCCGGGCTTGGGATGAAGCCGCTGGAACTCGATCGGGTCGAGGTCCGCGCCGGCGGTGGCGGCGACGCGGAGCTCATCACCGACGGGAAGCAGCAGCGCGACATGGCCGGCGTCGAGGACATCGGCCAGGGCGTTCACGATGACGCGGAGCAGCTCGGGCAGCGGCCGGTCCTGGACGAGCTGGGTGGACAGGTCGAACAGTCGCCGCACCAGCAGGCCACGTTGCCGGGCCGCCGCCCTGGCCGCGTTCATGCCCGCGACGACCCGGGCGACGGGCAGCATGACGACCACGTAGATGCCCAGCGCCGTCCAGTTCTCGTTCGCGCCGACGTCCAGGGTCAGATAGGGCGGAATGAAGAAGAAGTCGTAGACCAGGAAGCCGCAGACGGTACTGAGCACGCCCGCGAAGAAACCGCCTACGGTGACGCCGACGACGACCGGCACGACCAGCACCAGGGCCGTGGTCGCGATGCTCAGGTGCGGTCGCAACGGCAGCATCGCGAGGGTGAGCACGGCCATGCAGGCCAGGGCGGCCAGCGACCCGGCCAGCTTGCGGCGCGCGGTCTCGGTCGTGAGGGCTCCTCTCGGGTGCCGGATACGGCGGCCGGTCATCGACATTTGTTCCACCAGCCATCCTGCCACCGGACCGTCGCCGCTGATTCGCCCTGGTCAGGCGCGTACGTCGGCACGGCGCTCCCCTCCGGCCACGCCTGGCCGGAGTGCGGGCCGGCGGCTGCCGAGATCGTGGAGCGGGCGATGATGTGCACGTCGATGCCCGCCTCGCCCGCGAGTCGGGCGAGGCGTCGGAGGGTGGAGGCGCCCGCGAGCAGGTGCAGCCGGGTGCCGGTGATGGCCTCCACGATGTCGGCCGGGCGGTCGTGGGTCTCCACGATCCCGGCCACGACATCGCGTCGGCGGGCGGCCCGGCGCGCGGCTTCGTCGAGCATCGCGACGGTCTTGCCCACCCTGGACGCCATGCCCAGACAGACGCGGAACCGTTCCGCGGCGGCGACCGGTACGTCACAGCCTCGCTGCGGCATCGATGCGTCAGCCGGGTGGGACATGCGGTCTCCAAACGGTGCGGCCCGTTGCGGACTGTCTGTGGACATCGGCATTCGGCTCTACTGGAGTCCGGTCAGCGCCTCGTTGAGCTCGAGGACGTTGACGTGGGGCGCGCCGAGGAACCCCCACTGGGGCCCGTGCACATGGGCAGCGACCAGTGCGTGCACCCGGTCGTCGGGCACGTGGCGGGCCGCCGCGACCGTGTCGACCTGGGCATAGGCGGCCGCGGGGCTGATGTCGGGGTCGATCCCGCTGCCGGAGGCGGCGACCAGGTCAGGGGTGGGCTTGATGCCCTGCCTCTCCAGGGCGGCGGCCCGTTTCTTGTAGGTGTCGAGCAATTCCTTCGAGCGGGGACCGAGGTTGGATCCTCCGGTCGCGGTCGGGTCACCGCCGTCGGGACGGCCCTGGAACCACTGCGCTCCCTTCCACTGCTGCCCGACCAGGGTCGATCCGTTCTTGCCGAGCGAGCCGTTGGCCTGGTCGTGGAACAGTGCCTGCCCGATACCGGTCGTGGCCAGCGGATAGGCCAGTCCGAGAAGGACGAAGAAGATGGCCGAGACGATCAGGCCCCGCCGCAAGTTCACCCACAGCATGACAACTCCATGACGAATCCCATCCGGCCCCGCGGTGTGCGCGACTCGGGCAGTGCGGTTATTGAGGTGCGGTTGTTGGGCATGCGGATCTCAGTAGGCATGCAGGGCGGTCAGGATCAGGTCGATGAGCTTGATCCCGATGAACGGGACGATCAGCCCTCCGACGCCGTAGATCAGTACGTTGCGGCGAAGGATCGCCGTCGCGCCGGTCGCCCGGAACCGCACGCCGCGCAGGCCCAGCGGGATCAGCGCGACGATCACCAACGCGTTGAAGATCACCGCGGACAGCACCGCCGAGGTCGGGCTGTGCAGGCCCATGATGTTGAACGCGTCCATCTGCGGGAACGTCGTGAGAAACAGCGCCGGGATGATCGCGAAGTACTTGGCGACGTCGTTGGCGATGGAGAACGTCGTCAGGGCACCGCGGGTGATCAGCAAC
>NZ_JAYWVC010000246.1:0-10696 GCF_036281785.1 Streptomyces chiangmaiensis
GGAAACTCGGTGGTCCCCCGCTACATCACACTCTGGTGCGAGAGGAATGAGGGCACCGGCGGGGAATGCTCGATGGCGGACGGTGAACGTGTCGTCGAGGACCTTCAACAGACCAGCCCTTGGGCCATCGAGGCTTTAGCCAAGCCGAACGCTGCCATCTACAGGTCTGGTCGCGAGCAGTACTCAGGCCCGGTGATCTCCCAGGACCCCACCGGCCGCTGGCAGTTCCGGCTCCGGCTGGACTCGAACGGCTTCTTCTCGGCCGAGACGCTTCACGCTGTGAGCCGACTACGGGAGGCAATTGCCCTGCGGACCTTCACCTTCGCATTGAGCCCGGGACAGGGCTATATCATCGACAACTGGCGCTACCTGCATGGGCGACTCACCTTCTCGGGTGAGCGCGTCATGCTCCGGACGCTCATCAAGTAGTGCTGTTCGGTCCTAAACACCGGGGACCCGATGGGCCAGCGCGGTTGCTGAAGACGGATCGAGGCTGGCTTGGGTAGGGCGCAACGGGCACTGATAGTTGAAGACCGAGTGAGTTTCACCATTACTTTCTGGTTCCCGCATCAAACCGCCAATGAGGTTCCGAGGGGTGCTGACGCACAGGTCGGTGGAGCGGGTTTGGGGTGGCGCTGCTTTGGCGCGAGTGATCGTGGCCCCGTAAGCTTTCGGCGCGTCGGGCAGGTAGTGGACCTGCCCGGTAAAGCACGACGTTGGGGCCATGATCTGCGAGGCTCGCGCCAAAGTGGCTCCGTAAAGCCGTGGAGCCGACCGCCCCAGCCGCGACGTACCCCTTCTCTGGCGTCAGGCGGCTAATTGCTCAGTGCGCGGCGCGGGCGCCGGCCGGGCTGGAGCGGGGCGGAGACAGGAGCGCAGGCCCGGCCGGGGGCCGGGCCGCGTGCGGGGAGCGGAGCGAGCCGCCTTGAACCCGTGAAGAAAGTTGTTACTCAGGCTGAGTCGTGATGCGCCACAGCGGCGCGTCGTACTGCTCCGGACGGCTGTTGATCAGCAGCTCACGTAGGTCCTGGCGATGGGTGCCGTTGAGGTTCAGGGCCTCCGTGATGTGGCGGAACGTCGTGTGCGTGACTCCGCGGCTTCGGGCGTGGGCCTCGAACTGTTCCAGCTCGGCAAGAACCGTCTTCGGGACCAGGTCCGTTGGCGGCCGGTCCTTGAGCCAGGCGGCCTTATTGCGCTCGTAGTCGATCTCCGAGTAGCCGCAGATTTCGCGGCTGTGAGTCTCGACCTCGTCCAGGGTCGTCGTCGTCACGACTGCGCGGGCCAGCTCGTTCCGGCCCAACGCCTCGTCCAAGTCGACCTGGTGGACGGTGGGACCTTCGTCCGTGAGCGGTACGGGAAGGCTCGCGTCCCGCACTTCGCACGTGCCGCGTACGCCTCGGGCTGTCGCCGTGAGCATCGCCGTTGCCTCGGATGGGTGCCATTCCAGGACCGAGCTGACCGGCTCAGTGTCCTTCGCCGTGAAGGTATGGACGAGCGGGCCGAGTACGCCGCGTAGGTCGTCGATCGGGAGTTCGCCATCCAGACCGGGGCCTGCGACCAAGAGGCGCATGGGCGCATCCACTTGGCAGCAGGCCGCGAGTGTGAGGGCATCGGCGAGGGGGCTCTTGAGTGTGGGCTCGTCGCCGCGGGCCAGGATGTCGCCGCCCACGTCCAGGAGGTCGATCGACTGCGGCTTCAAGTGGCTAACCAACTCTTCCAGTTGGCGCATCACGCCCTCGGCACCGTGATGGGGGTCCAGCAGTGCGAAGGTGTGCGGGAGCTCCGCGGCAAGTCGGGGGAGCGTCGATCCCGCCGGAGGAATCGGGCGGGCGTCCGCCGGCACCGCCCGGACAGCGGGGGTGATCGGTTTTAGTTCCGTGAAGTTGTGGGCGCCTCGGGGGCCTGGTATCGGGTCGACGAGGAGGCGGTCCCACGCGTACGTGAGGATCACCGCCTGGTCGTCATCGCCGTGCAGAGCGGCGTCAAGCATCGCGGCGGCGACTGCGTCACCCCCTCCGCCTGCTGCGACGATCAAGCGCGTCATGTGCCCAAGGTTACGGGTTCGAATATTGGCCACTCGGCCTATAGTGGCTAGAGGCCATAGCCACTTTGACGAGGAGAGGACATGCCACAGATCGAGGAGGCTCAACCGAAGTATCTCCAGATCGCTCACTTCATCCGTGATCAGATCCTTCGAGGTGACCTGCGACCGGGGGACGAGGTTCCCTCGGAACGCCAACTGGCGGCGGACTGGAAGGTGTCCAGGCCGACGGCCGCGCGGTCGCTCGAAGCGCTGAGCCATCAGGGGCTGGTCGAGAAGCGTCAGGGATCGGGCACATACGTTCGGAGCCTGGAGGTCAATCGGCGGGCCCGTGAGCTGTACGGGCGGGCACGACAGACGGGCAAGATCTACACGCCCGGTGAGTACGCGGTGATCACGTCTGCGGGCTGGCTGGAGGCGCCGGACTACGTCGCTGAGGCGTTGGGCTTGGTGCGTGACCGTCAGGCTGTTCACCGCCGGCGCGTGACCAACAACCAGGACGGACCGACTACCTTGTCCACCTCGTGGTTCGCTCCGGACGTCGGTGAGCGGGCGCCCAAGCTCATGGATCCCGAGCGGATCCAAGAGGGAACCCTGATGTACGTCGAGAAGATGACAGGGCGTCAGGGTAGCTACGCAGAAGATCGCATGTGCGCTCGGGATGCGACGGCCGAAGAGGCGGCAGATCTTCAACTCGTTGCGGGCTCAGCCGTGTTGGTCGTCCATCACGTCGTCTACGACCTCCAGGACCGCCCGTTGGAGTTCGCCGAAGCCACGTACCCGCCGCGCCGTTGGGCGTTCGAGCAGGGCTACCCCCTCGCCTGAGCGGGCGGAAGTTCTGCCGAACCGCTTGCATCCAGCGAGTGGCTAATGCCACTATCCAGTAAGTGGCTAATGCCACTTACTGGAAGGGGGCACGGTGTGACGAGTCAGCGGCCGGATCAGGGCACGCGGTTAGCTTGCCGAGGATGCCGGGGGCGTGGCTGGAAGCGTGTCAGCTCACGTACGACTCTGGCGCTCTCCGCCGTCAACGACCGTGCCCGTGCCACATCGAAGCGACGGTGCCTCGACTGTGACGGCACCGGCAAGGAGTGAGTGCGAATGGCATACACACTCGACCGCGATCCCACCCCGAACTCACCGCGTCTCGGGGCGATGACCTTGCACCCGGCCCCGGAGTCCGTGCCACGGGCCCGGCGCTGGTTTCAGAAGTTCATCGCCCCGTACAACCCGGCCTGCTCGGTCGATGACTGCGCGCTGATGATCTCGGAACTGGTGACCAACGCCATCGTCTACGGCCGGTCGGATGAGCCGTGGATGGTGCGGGTGGAGTGGTTCCGGGAGGGAACTTCGCTCCGGGTGGAGGTGCATAATCCTGGGTTCCCCGCGAACGTGCGGCTCCGGCGTCCGGACGCCAACGATGCACACGGCCGCGGGCTGCTCCTGGTCGACTCCATCGCCGACGCGTGGCACTCCGGGCCCAGTCGCTTCGGCGGGACGATGGTCTCCTTCGCAGTGGCCGATGCCTGGCCGGGTTGACACACCCCCTCCATCTATTGCGCGCGCAACAGAGACGCTAGTCTGGTTGACCAGTTGACTTGGCCAATCTCACCGGGCGGCGTTCATGGCGTATGAAGTCGAGCCACCGAAGTACGTGCGTCTCGCGCAGACGATCCAGCGTCGCATCGAAGACGGCACGTACCCGCCCGGCACCCGGGTTCCCAGTGAGAACCAGCTGGTACAGGCCTTCGGGATGTCCCGCCCGACCGTCGTCCGGGCTCTGGAGCTGCTGAAGCGGGATGGCTGGCTGGAGTCCCGGCAGGGGTTCGGGACCATCGTCCGGGGACGTCCGGAAGTCGTCGAGCAACAGGACCGGCGGGGGCGTGAGGCGTTGGAGCGCGACGAGTCGCAGGCTTCGGGTCGGCTGGTTGAAGTCGGTGAAGCCCCCGTTCCTGTTCGGATCGCCTCGGCCCTCGGTCTGCCCGGACGAGCCACGGTTCTCGTGCGCCGCTTCCTCCTCGAAGAGGACGGCGAAGCAGTCGAGTTGGTCTCGTCGTACTTCCCCGCCGGCCTGGTCGAAGGAACCCAGCTGGCCAGTCTCGAGGTTCTGAGCGGCAGTGTCCGCGAGCACCTGGAAGCCCGGAAGAAGGTGCGCTTCGATCACGTGACCGAGCGGATTTCCGCCCGACTGCCCGAGGCCAGCGAAGCTGAGCTTCTCGGCATGCCGGACGGCGTACCTGTCCTCAGCGTCCTGGTCGTCGCGTGCGACGCTTCCGGGCAAGCCCTGCAGGTCTCTGACGTGCTGCTTCCTGCTGATCGGCAGGAGCTGGAAGACACCTACCGTCTGAACTGAGCTCCGAACGGGGCGAGTTCCTCTCCGGAATCACTTGACAAGTCAACCTGGCATCTCTAGCTCGAACTTGCTAAGTCAACTTGTCAGGTGACAGGTTGATCGTCCCAGAAGGAGAAATCTCTGTGCGTGTGATCCGCATTGATGCCTCGTCCGCCACGATCCTGCTGACCGAAGCTGCGGCGCCGAAGGTGCGCGACCGGCAGACCGGTGAGATCCCAAGGACGCCGTGAGCGGCGAGGCACTGATGACCGTCGGCGTCGTCTACATCGACGAGGGCGAGTCGTCACTGATCCAGGTCACCATCCCGGAGAGCGGTGTGACGGACGGCCTGACCGTCGGCGCCCCGGTCTCGTTGCCGGGTCTGGTGGCTCGTCCGTGGGAAAGCGTCTTCAACGGCCAGCAGCGGCACGGCATCGCCTACCGGGCCATTGCTGTTGCGCCCGGCGCCTTCCCGATGGCTGAGGCGGTCTGATCGACGTGACCGACCTCGTGACGCTGGCCGAGCTGGGCGGGCCGCTCGCTGCGATAGGCGGCGCGGCCTATGCCCGGCACGCCTATCCGGCGGCGTACTGGTCCACGGTCGGGCTGCCGGTCTCGGTGGCCCGGCTGCTGGCCTCGTACACGTCGACCATGGACGCCTGCGGCCTGACGGTCGCGCCGCCCCGGTGGCGGGCACTGGCCATCAAGGCGACGACTCGCCGAGAGGTTCGGCCGGTCCCGCCCCGCCGAGGCGTGATCCGGCCCACCTCGACCGGCCTCCGGATCCGGCTGCGGCTGGCTCCGGGCCAGGAACTGGCAGACGTCGCCGCCTCGGCGGAACGTCTGCGCCACGCCTGGGGCGTACACGCCGTGTACGTCCGGGACGTCAAGCCCGGCGTCGTCGAACTGCGGCTCGTCGGCTTTGACGTCCTGCGCAAGGTGCGGATGCCTCGCCGGATCGCCGGTGACCTGCTGCGGGTGCCGGTCGCCGTGAGGGAGGACGCAACCGCGTTCGTACGCGACTACCGGACCGTTCCCCATGAACTCGTCCTCGGCGCAACGCTGTCGGGCAAGTCCATGTTTCTGCGGAACCTGTTCACCAGGCTGGCCGCTCAGCCGGTCGTCCTGGTCGGCATCGACTGCAAGCGCGGTGTGGAGCTGGCGCCATTCGCGGCCCGGCTCTCCGCGCTGGCGACAGACCCGGACCAGGCGGCCGAGCTGCTTCCCGTGCTCGTCAAGGAAATGGAGGACCGTTACGACCTGATCAAGGCCCGGCAGGGCATCGCGCCCGGCACGCCGGAGGAACTGATCACCTCGGACATCTGGGGCCTGCCCGAAGACGAACGCCCTGCTCCCATCGTGCTGTTCATCGACGAGGTGGCCGAACTCTTCCTCGTGGCGACACGCAAGGAGGAGGAACGGCGGGACGAGATGGTCACCCAGCTCATCCGGCTCGCTCAGCTCGGCCGCGCGGCCGGCATCTACCTGGAGGTCTGCGGACAGCGGTTCGGCGCTGAACTGGGCAAGGGAGCGACGATGCTCCGCGCTCAGCTCACGGGCCGCGTCTGCCACCGCGTCAACGACGAAGCCTCCGCGAAGATGGCGCTCGGTGACATCGCCCCCGAGGCGGTCTACGGCGCCTGCGCCATCCCCGCCGAGCGGCCCGGTCTGGCCGTCGTCGGTGACACCTCCGGCGGCTGGTCCCGCATCCGTACCCCGTACCTGTCCCTCGCTGATGCTGCGGTCACCTGCCGCGAAACGGCCCACCTTGCCCCTGACGTACCGGCGCTCACGCCCTTCCGGCCGTACGTCCTGCCCGTGCCCGTAGAGGACTCCAGGCCGGTCGTCGCTCCACAACCGGCCACCGAGTAGCCGAACCCGCTCCAAGGGTCGGCGCGGCCGTCCCGCGCCAAGTCCCTACCCCTGCCATGCCTGGAACTGGAAGGAGGCGTGAGGTGCGTGCTCTGCCCGTGCGACTCGACGCCGTACTTGTCCAAGCGCTGATCGCCGCCGCGCTGTCCTTCGCGCACCTGCACGACCTGGCCTCGGCCGCCGGACAGCACGGCTGGGAGGCATGGGCCTACCCGGTCTCCGTCGACCTGCTGTTGGTGGCGGCCTGGCGGCGGCTCCGCTCCGGCGGCTCGAAAGCGGCTGGGTGGTGCTGGTTCCTCGTGGCGCTGACCGCCTCGCTGGGCGCCAACGTCGCCACCGCCGGGCTGCTGGACCTCGTCGCCGTACCGGCCTGGCTACGAATCCTCGTCGCCGGATGGCCTGCCGTCGCCTTCCTCGGTGGAACGCTCCTCGCCCATGAGCCGCCGAAGTCGCGAGAGGCGCCGGAACCCCACGAGGCGCCGGTGAGGGAAGAGGACGCTGTGCGGACTCCCTCGGCTCCCGAACTGCCCACCGCGGTGCCCGAGTCGGCCCCGCCTGCAACCACTTCCGTCCCGCCGGCACTCGCCGCCCTGGCTCGCAAGGTCGCCGACGACCACCGCGCCCGGACTGGAGCCCCCATCGACACCTCGACGCTTCGCGCCCGGCTCGGCGTCCCCATGCCGCTCGCCGAAGCCATCGCATCTCAACTCATCTGATCCTGGAGGGCTTTCCCCTTTGCGTCCGTCCACGCTCCGCGTGCTGAAGCGCGCCGCCGAGCTCACCCGACAGAACCGCCTCACCGAAGCCGTGCTGATCGCCGAACCGGTGATCCTCGCCGCCGACAGCTACGAGGGTGACGAGATCTTGCGCTGGCTGGCCGACCACGTCACCGACTTCACCGGCGAGACCAACGAGGAGAACCGGTCATGACCGCCAACCGCCGCTTTCGCAACGTCGTCCGTATCGGTCCCGTCCGGGTCGGCACCTATTACGACGGCCGGGGCCGCGAGAAGCACACCGTCACCTGCATGGCACCGCGCTGCGGCTTCTCCACGGACTACGACAGCCGCGCCTCCGCCGAGCTGGTCGCCCGCACCCACCGCTGCCCCGTCCGCTGAGGAGATCGCCGTGACCGTCTCGCTCCCGCTCGTCTTCGTCCTGGGCGTCATCGCCTGGGCTGCGATCAAGTTCCTCGGCATCCGCCTCTGGGTCGCCGTGGTGATCGCGCTGTTCGGCTTCTGGCTCTCGCACACCTTCCTCGCCCCCGCCATCGAGGCCGGCACCCGCTCCGGGGTCGGCGTCGTCAACGGCACCCACAAGTGACAAGAAGGGGATCCGCCATGCTCCGCCCCAAACTCCCCGACGTGCCGACGCTGCCGACGACTCCCGTCGTCCCACAGCAGACGCGGGCCCAGGTGCCCTCCACGGGCCGGTCGCTCACGCCCATCGCAGGTGCGGTCGCCGCCGTGGTCGTCGTCGGGATCGTCCTCACCGCGCTCCTGGCGGCCGTCGCCGTATCGGCTGTGTCCGTGGCCATCGCCGCCGTAGTCCTGCGCTCCCTGCTCAACAGCGCCAACAAGCGCTGACCGGCCGCCGGGGCGGCAAAAAGCCGCCAAGCATCCCGCCGCCCCGGGGCCGTCCCTCCCAACCACCGAAACAGCCGAAAGGAACGTCCATCATCACCCGGCAGACTCCGCCCCCGCTGGCGGAACTCTCCATGCTGGCCTCCCTCGGCAACATGCCCGAGCTGGCCCACCAACTCTCCGGCCTGGGTGGCTGCACCCACCCTGTCCGCCTCGACGGCCACCGCACCGATTACGAAGTCGACACGGCAACCGGCGAGATCGGCCGAGTCCTGCGTCACCTGGACTCCGCCACCCTCCCCGCCGGTCAACTCCTCGTCCGCTGCAACAACCGCCGGGCAACGCGGTGTGCGGCCTGCGCCGAGACGTACCGCCGCGACACCTACCACCTGATCACTGCCGGACTCCGCGGCGGCAAGGGCACGTCGGGACGGGTTGCCACCCACCCACGCGTCTTCGCCACATTCACCGCCCCGAGCTTCGGGCCGGTCCACAACCGCCCGTCCGGTGGCCGGGACTGCTGCTGCGGCATCCGCCACGACGAGCAGGACCCCGCCCTGGGCACTCCGCTGGACCCGGACACGTACGACTACGAAGCGGCCGTCTTGTGGAACGCGCATGCCGGTGCCCTGTGGCGGCGCTTCTCGATCTACCTGCGCCGGGAGGTCGCCAAGCGCGCCGGCCTCACTCAACGCGAGTTCCGCGATCACGCGCGGATCTCGTTTGCGAAGGTGGCCGAGTACCAAAAGCGCGGTGCCGTCCACTTCCACGCGGTCATCCGCCTCGACGGCCCGGAAGGCGGAGACACCACGCCCCCGCCGTGGGCGTCGGCCGGGCTGCTGACGGACGCCATCCGTGCTGCTGCCACTGCCGCGCGCGTCGACGGACCGGAGATCGACGGCCGGGCCCACCGCTTCGTCTTCGGCCGACAGCTCGACGTCCGCCCGATCCGCTCCGCCGACTTCGACGACGGCCAGGAGCTGACCGAACGGGCCGTAGCGGCGTACATCGCCAAGTACGCCACCAAGGGCGCCGAGACGGCGACCGGCACTCTGGACCGCCCGATTCGCTTCCTTGCCGAGCTGGCGCAAGCCCGGATCACGGATCACGCCCGGCGCCTGATCCGTACTGCGTGGACTCTTGGCGCACGTCCCGAGCTGGCCGACCTCCGGCTTCGGGCCTGGGCTCACATGCTCGGCTTCCGCGGCCACTTCTCGACCAAGTCCCGCCGCTACTCGACCACGCTCGGCGCTCTCCGCGATGCCCGTGCCGACTGGCGCCGCGCCCAAGCGGCTCCGGCCGTCCCGCAGGACGGCGAAACCACGCTCGTGCTCGCCCACTGGGTGTTCGCCGGAACGGGACTCAGCCCCGCCGAAACGTGGCTCGCCGCCTCACTCGAACCCGCCCCCGGAACGGAAGGAGAGCCCACCGTATGACCGACCGCTACCTGTCCGTCGATGAGGTCGCCGGGCTGCTCGGCACATCCGCTCGCTTCCCCCGGCGGCTGATCGAGGAGCGGCGCATCCGGTACGTGAAGGTCGGCCGACACGTCCGCATCCCACAGAGCGCCGTAGACGAGTACATCGCCGCGCGCACGGTCCAGCCGATCAGGCTCCGTTGCACTGGACTCCGGAGGGTCGCCTAATGGCCAACAAGAAGGGCAGGCGCCGGCGCTTTGGCGCGGTCCGGCAGTACCGGTCCGGCCGCTGGACGGCGTCGTACCTCGGGCCCGACGGTGAGCGCATCCGTGCGGACGAGACCTTCGAGACCAAGAAGGATGCGGAGGTCTGGCTGTCTCAGGTTGAGGCGGACCTCACCCGCGGTGACTGGCGCGCTCCCGATGTCGGGGCGGTCAATTTCCGCGTCTACGCCGAGAAATGGGTTGAGGAGCGGGAGTTGGCCGTTCGCACTGAGGACCTGTACAAGCACCTCCTCCGGTGCTCTACATCGTTCCCACCTTCGGCGGGCTCGACCTGGACGAGATCACCGCTCCTCGCGTCCGTGAGTGGCGCGCGGAGCGGCTTCGTGCCACCGAGGCCAAGACCACCGTTGCCAAGGCGTACCGCCTCCTCAAGGGCATCCTTGAGACAGCCGTCGACGACGACCTGATCAGCCGCAACCCGTGCCGGATCAAGGGCGCAGGCAAGGAGTCCGCTGCTGAGCGACGGATCGCCACCGTCGCCCAGGTCGATGGTCTCGCCGAGGCGATCGGGATTCGCTGGCGCCTCATGGTCTACCTCGGCGCGTATGGCCCGATGCGGCCTGAAGAGCTGGCCGGCCTTCGCCGCCGGGACGTCGACGTCGACAACATGGTGATCCGCGTCCGCGTCGCCGAGCCGGAGCGGACCAACGGCAAGCGGGCTCCGGGCGAGACCAAGTCGGACGCGGGCGTGCGTGCTGTCGTCCTCCCGGCGTTTCTCCACAAGGAGGTGAAGCAGCATCTCGCCTGGTTCGCCGAGAAGGGGCCCGACGGCCTGGTCTTCGTCGGCGAGAAAGGCGCCCCATTCCGGCGGACCTCCTTCGGTCGGAAGTGGAAGCGTGCCCGCGCTGCCGTCGGCCTCCCGGACGGCTTCCGGTTCTACGATCTTCGTCACACCGGACACACTCTTTCGACCCGATCGGGTGCCACCCTGAAGGACACGATGGTTCGGGCGGGCCAGTCCACCGAGAAAGCTGCGCTGATCTATCAGCACTCCGACGAGGAGCGGCAGCGGGACGTGGCGGCCGGGCTCGACGACATGGTCCGGGCCGAGCGTGCGAAGAACCACAACGGCGACCGCGCGCACCACAACGAGAAGCCCACCGGTAGCTGACAGCGGCCTTATGGTGCGGTTGTGGTGCGCCCGACGCCGACCGGTCTAGACAACA
>NZ_JAYWVC010000247.1:0-10635 GCF_036281785.1 Streptomyces chiangmaiensis
ACAGAGGCACCCAAGGGCACCGACCTGTCCGTCCACAGCCGTGAGCAGCTCGACGCCGTCGCCGCCGAACTCAACGGCCGCCCACGCAAAACGCTCGGCTGGGAAACCCCAGCCGAGCGTCTGCATAAACTGCTCGTGGCTTGATCAACACGACTACGTGTTGCGACGACCCCTAGAAAGCGCCGGACGCCGGTCAGGGCCTTTCGCGTACATGCCGGAGCGGTGCGGGCCCGTCGCGACTGCGTGGTGAACGGCACTGCTCCAGTCAGGCGGTGGTGCAGCCGCTGGTCGGCAGAGAGCCGAAGCTGGGCGGCGTAAGGCCGTCGTAGATCGCCAGCAGGTAGCTCTGCGGGCAGTGGGCCACGCCGTCGCTGGTCCTGATCTCCACGTGCAGGTGGGGTGCGCCGGAGTTGCCGGTGTCGCCGGTGGTGGCGATTCGGGTGCCGGCGGCCACCTGGACGCCGTCGGCCACGGAGCGTGCGCTGAGGTGGCAGTAGACGAAGCGCGAACCGTCCGGCTGGAGCAGCCGGATACCGATGCCGCAGGACGTGCTGCTGTAGTGGTCGACGACTCCACTTTTGATCGCGTATGCCGGGATGTAGCTCACGATCAGGTCGATGGCCGGAGTGGTGCCGTAGTGCGGAGCCGCGTAGTCCGACCGGGGGACAGCGCTCCGGGCGAGCGGCAGCGAGTAACCGGACGGGGTACCGCCGCCGCCGTCCGCACCGTTGGTGCCGAGGAGGCTCTGCCAGGTCTGCGGGCCGACCAAGCCATCGACGGTGAGACCGTGGGAGCTCTGGTAGGAGCGCACCGCGGTGTTGGTGGCGGGTCCGAACTGCCCGTCCACGGACAGGCCCGCACCATATGCATTGAGCTGGGTCTGCGCCGCCTTCACCGCCTCGCCGGTCGATCCCTGGCTCACCGAGACGACCAGGCGTGGCCATGTCTGCGCGCCGATCGTGCCGTCGGCGGTCAGTCCGTGGGCGGTCTGGAAGCTGATCACGGCCGAGCGGGTGGCCGTTCCGAACTGCCCGTCCGCCGCGATGCCGTACCCGTGGTGCCGCAACAGGTACTGCGCGGCCTTGGTGTCCACCCCGCTCGCGCCCTGGCTGATCGACGGCCAGGCGGGCAGAGCCTGGGCCTGGGTTGCCGGCAGCAGGGCGACAAGGAACGCGGTCACCATGGTCATTACGGTGACGGCAACGGATCGAAGTCTTCCTGAGTGCATGGAAAGGCCTCCATTGGTGGTGAGTGATGCGCTTGCAGCAGCACGCGGGCCGCCCGCTGTGCGATCGGGAACGCGTGGCCCGCGTCCGGACCGGGCTCTCAATGCCTGGGCGTTCTGTTGCCCTGGTTCGGAGAGGCCCGCCCGCGCCACGCCGACGGGAGTCGGCGAGCCGGTGACGGAGCTGCAGATGCCCTGAGAGAGTGCGGCTTTGGGCATGCGTGAACTCCCGTCAGGACGGACAGCGGGCCAGCCTGCGCGTGGTGCCGCACCAGCATGCCGCCAACGGCTCTACACGGGTAGACCCCGCAAGGGATTCTCGGCGGCCAAGGTGTTACCAAGACCTCGCCACGGCCACCCACGTTGGCCCGCTGCCTGCCCACACCAGCCACGTGAGCCTCACCCACCGACCGCTGGGTCTTCCATCAGCCCGACGCGGCCAACCCGAACGCCTGCCTGCGCCCCTCTAGCTGAATACCCCTCACCACCACAGCCATCCGCCGCGGTACTGCGGAGGCCGACCTGGGCGCAGCACGCACCAACCTCCGACGAACGATCCAAGAAGAGAACAGGAGCCGTTGAACGACCGGTCCTACCCGTTGCCCTCACTGGCATCCAGCACACCGGCCGGTGGCGGTGTCATGCCCATTCGAGGAAGGGCCTTCCCCCAGGCCAGGCAGTCAGCGTTTCCGCAGGTCGTGCAGGCCAGTTGAAGGTGTGCCCGGCGTAGAGCAACGGAGCTCGTCGGTACAGGCAGTCGTCCAGGACAGCTTGTTCCCAAGGAGCTCCGGCGCCGTCTCATCATGTCCTGTCCGTCCCGGTGACGGCCATCACCCGTACGGTCACCGTAGCCGACGGGAGGTTCGCTGCCGGCCTTCTGGGCGGGCTGACTGCCTTTCTGCCTTTCGAGTTGGTCCGTTCCACACCCCAGCGAGCCCCATCGGAACGGTGTCGAGACGCTCGCAGACCACGACGCTTTTGGGCTGATGGGTCAGGTAGCACAGATCCCTGTCTTCGAACCTCCCGTCCGGCCCGTAGCGGGAGTACAGCTTCTTCAGGTGCTCCCGGTCGGCGAAGGCCTCCAGTTGCCGCACGTAGCCTTCCTGCTGCTCGGCACTGACCTCTTTGAGGATGACCAGGAGGATGTCTTCCGATAGGTCGCGGTCGTAGCCGGTGCGGTCAGGGACACGAAGATCCGTTCGACTGCCTACAGTACCCGGCTCACCTGTTCCTCCCCCACGCTGTCGACCGACATAGGCGAGGACCGCGGAGTCCGGGTCTATACGGCCGGCGGTGTCTCCCGGCTGCCGCTTGTCATCCAGCAAGCCTCCCACCGGACAGACCCGGGTCTCGTCCCGGAACGGCAGAGGGGATCCTCGCGGCGGCGCCAAGCTGGTCCCTATGTCGGTCAACAGCAGCCAGAACGGCTGACGACAGCGGATCCGACGGGAGAGCGGAGCTGTGCTGCCTCTGTATCCGTCATTGCGATACAGTTTTGCGTACGACGTGAACCGAACAGCGCAAAGGATGACACGGGGATGACCGTGGGCGGAGGTCTCGGCGAGGTCAGCGAAGAAGTCGGACGTGGTGTGCCTGCACGCCCTCCGAGCAGTGCGGACATCCGGCGTTTCAATCTGACGCGTGTCCTGCAGCTTGTACGAGGAAACGCGCCGCTCACGCGCAGCGCCCTCGTCACTGCTTCCGGAATCGGCCGGGTGACCGTCCTCGACATCGTCGCCGAGCTCCAGGAGTGGGGATTCGTGCGCGAGAGCGGGTTCGCTCCCACAGGGCGGGCGGGCGGCCGACCGGCCCGGGCGCTTGAGATGGACGACACTCGTCTTGCGGTCGGCGTCTTGCGGGTCGACGCCGACCATGCGGCCTTGGAGTGCGCTTCCCTGCAGGGTCGGACGCTCTTCTCTCGCCGCATTGACCTTGATGTCTCGCAGATGGGTCCCGATCGGATCCTCGAGGACCTGGCCAAGGCCGTCGAGGAGGCGAGGGCCTTCATCGCTTCGGCGGGCACCCGGCTTGTCAGGGTGAGCGTCGGGTGCCCGGCCTACGTGGATGCGTCGGCGGGTGTCGTGATCTCGTCTTACGCCCTGGGGTGGAGCGAGGTGCCGGTCGTGGCGGAACTCGAGCGGCTGGTTGGGAACGGGGTGTCCTTCTCGCTCGACCGTCTGGCGAATCTGGCCATTCACGCGGAGCGGAGGGCCGGGGGCTGGCCGGACGAGCAGGGCCTGGTCCTGCTCTTCGGAGACGTGGGCATCGGTGGTGCGTACCAGCGCAACGCGGAGGTCCTGCACGGGGATTCCGGAGTCGGTACGGAGTTCGGTCACATCGTCGTCGAGCAGGGCGGTCGGCCGTGCTTCTGTGGCAAGGAAGGCTGCCTCGAGACCTACGTCGGACTCGGGCCGCTCGCCAAAGCCCTGGGCGTCGAACCGGAAGTCGAGAGGGTCGGCCTCGTGGCCCATATGCTCAAGGCGCTTCAGAACCCGGACGCGAAGATCCGGGAGGAGGCGGCACGGCAGGGAGTCAGGCTGGCCCAGGGCGTCCAGTCCTTGATGAGTGTCTTCGACCCCCGCGTTGTCATCTTCGGCGGCCACCTCTCTGCACTCGCGCCCCTGATCATGCCGTCCTTCTGGACGGAGTTCGAGCGGGCCCGCGACAGGTACAGCCGGGCCGGGGTCTGCGTCTCGACGCTTGGGACCTCAGCCGTCATGGCCGGCGGCATCGAATCCGCCATCCAGCACCTCTGCCTCATGCCCTGGGTCGTCGAATAGGCGTCCCATGTCTTGACAAGCGGGGTCCAGCTCTCCCAGGGTTAAGTTCAGGAGGCTGACCAAACTGATGTTCAAGGGAGAGCACCGGCAATGGTTGAAGGCCGCACACATGAAGCCAACCGCAGGCGTTTCCTTCAGATGCTGGGAGCGGGCGCTGCTGTTCCACTCCTGGGCGGACTCGCGGGCTGCAGCAACAGCGGCGGGGCCCTGGGCGGCGGAAGCGCCGCCAGCGGGAAGGTGACCGAACTCGTCGTCCCGACCTCGCAGTCTCCGTGGTTGGGCGCCTATCGGAAGCTTGCGGCGAAGTACCAGGAGAAGACCGGAATCAAGATCACCCTGCGGGAGTTCCCCTACGACGGGCTGTACACGCAGATGACCAACGCCGTGCACGGCGGCAACTTCCCGTTCGACGTCTTCCAGCTCGATGAGTTCGGCGTCGGGCAGTTCTACAGCAACCAGTGGGTCCAGTCCTTCGATGCCGTCGATCAAGGCTTCAAGATCGACCCTCAGGTGATCACCTACGCGAACTTGCCCTTCTGGGACGCTGCCACGCGCAGTTCGACGCCCGAGGGCAAGGTCATGGGGTACCCGATCAACGGGAACATGGACCTCTTCGTCTACCGCAAGGACATCTACTCGAAGTTGGGCCTGTCCGTTCCGAAGACGTGGGATGAGGCGATCGCCAACGGGCAGAAGGCCGTGGACTCCGGCAAGATCCGCTACGGGTACGTCCCGCGGGCTCAGGCGACACAGAGCGGTCTTTCGGTGACCTACGAATTCATGCCCGTCTTCTACAGCTACGGCGGAGCCTGGTTCAAAGACGCAGGCACGGACTGGACCCCGACCGTCAACACGCCGGCAGGCATCAAGGCTGCGACGGTCTACCGCGAGCTGGCCAAGCTCGGCCCCAAACAGCCCCAGACCATCGGCCAGGCCGAGGTCATCTCCCTGATGCAGGGGGGACAGGTGCTGCAGACGCACGTCGTGGCTGCGGCCGCGAGCCAGTTCCAGGACAAGGACAAGTCCCAGATCGCCGACGCTGTCGGATTCGCGGAGGTCCCGGCCGGTTCGACCGGAACGCCAGCACCGACCAGCGGCACCTGGAGCCTGTGCATCCCGAAGGGCCTCTCGTCCGACAGGGCCGCCGCGGCACTGGACTACATCAAGTGGGTTGTCTCCGACGAGGCCCAGACCCTCTTCACGCAGGCGGGCGGCATCCCGACGCGTCGGAGCGCTCTGTCAGCAGGCGCGTCCTCGGGCACGGCCGCGTCCTACCTGGAGCCGCTCGAAGAATCCGTCAAGAACGTCAAGCCATCCATCCGGTGGACGTTCGGCCCCGCGATGTCCGCCCAGACAGAGAAGTACCTGAGCCAGATAGCCGCCAGCCAGGTCACCCCCGAGGCAGGCATGGCGGCCCTGCAGGATGCCCTTGCCAAGGTCGTCAAGGACGCGGGTTACCTGAAGTGACAGCCGCAGCCCGATTCCGCACTGACGTCCCGACAACCACAGCCCCTCCCACGGCCGGTCGGCCGAGCAGACGACGGTGGTCCCGCTTCGGCCTGCTCGCGGTGGCGCCATTTGCCCTGTTCCTGATCGTCTTCGGTGTCTACCCGATGATCCAGCTCGTGACGATGGCGGTCTCGAACGTCACGATCCTGCAAGGCAGTTTCCATTACCGGCCCGCCGGCGTGGACAACTTCGCCCGCATCGTGACCGACCCCGACACGGCCCCTGTGGTGGGCGCGACAGCCGTGTTCATCGTCTGCGCCGTCGTCCTCACCGTGGGCCTCGGCACCCTCCTCGCGGTCCTGCTCGACCGGGCGCCGTTCATGGGCCGCGTCGGTCGGCGTGTGCTCATCTGGCCGACGGTCGTCGCCCCAGTGGTCGTCAGCGTGATCTGGCTGCTCCTGCTGAGCCCCACCATCGGCCTCGTCAACAAGGTCCTTTTCGCCCTGGACCTGCCCCAGCAGGGCTGGCTCGGCGAACGCGTCGGGGCCATGATCGCCATCATCGTCGTGGACGTCTGGCACTGGTCACCCCTGGTTTTCCTACTCGTCTACACCGCGCTCCAGTCGGTCGACCCCGAGGTCCTCGAGGCCGCCCGCGTGGACGGTGCGGGCGAGGCCCGGGTGATCTGGCAGGTCGTCCTGCCCATGATCCGGCCGGCCATCGTCACCGCTGCGGCGATCCGGCTCGTCATGTCAGTGAAGGCCTTCGACGAGATGTACCTCCTCACACACGGCGGCCCCGGCAACGCGACAAACCTGATCAGCCTCCACATCCGCACGATCTTCTTCGACCGTCTGGAATTCGGCTACGGCGCCGCGATCGGCGTCGCGATCATCGTTGCCTTCGCCCTGCTCGGGGGGATCTTCGCCCTCGTCAGGCGCCTTGTCACACGTCAGGAGGCCGCTCGTGTCTGAGACCCGCCGCTCGGCCCGGGGGGCGATCGGCACCCTGGCAGAGCTTGTGCTGATCGCAGCCGTCGCCGCCACGCTGGCACCGATCCTGTGGATGCTGGTCCTTGCGTTTCAGCCCCTGAAGGACATCATCGGCTCCGGGGTGAAGATCGACTTCAGCCTGAGCAACTTCACCGACCTCCTGGCGCCGGGGAACCCCCTGCTTGCCCAGCTGGTCAACAGCCTGACCATCGTCATCGGGACCGTGCTCCTCTGCCTGGTCTTCGGCTCCCTCGCCGGCTACGCCCTGTCCCAGCTGATCCTGCCGCGGTGGGGGACCATTCCCCTGCTACTGCTGGCCGGGTTCATCCCGCTCATCCCGCCCATGGTCCTCGTCCCGGGCCTCTACGCCACGATGACGAGCCTGGGGCTCATCGGCGGGAACTTCGGCCTGATCCTGCTCAACACGGTCTTCCAGATGCCGTTCGCTGCCCTGCTGATGAAGGTCTACTTCGACGGCGTCCCCAACACCCTCCGGGAGGCAGCCTTGATCGACGGCGCCTCCGAGTTCGCCACCTTCCGAGCCGTCATGCTGCCCCTGGTCAAGCCCGGTCTCGCAGCCGTCGGCACGTTCACCGGCATCATGGCCTGGAACGAATTCCTCTTCGCGCTCACCATGACCTCCGGCGGGACGACTTCACCCCTGACGGTCGGCATCGCCTCCCTGGTCCAGCCGTACGAGGTCGCGTGGGGCCAGATGGCCGCCGTGGGGACCTTGGCCGCCGTGCCGATCATCATCATCTCCGTCATCGCCAACCGCTACATCGTCGCGGGCCTGACCGCGGGCGCCGTCAAGGGCTAACCCGCCCACCGGCGCAACCACCTGTGAAGGGATCCACCATGTCCCGTCCCAACGTTGTCCTCGTGCTGGTCGATGACCTCGGCTACTCCGACCTCGGCTGCTACGGCGGCGAGATCTCGACGCCGAACGTCGACTCCCTCGCCGCGGGCGGGGCCCGGCTCGCGCAGTTCTACAACACCGCGCGGTGCAGCCCGTCCCGTGCGTCCCTCCTCACGGGCCTGCACCCGCACCAGACCGGCATCGGCGTCCTCACCGGGGACGACTCGCCCGTGGGCTACAAGGGCGACCTGCACCGCGGCTGCGCGACCATGGCGGAGATCCTCAAGGGCGCGGGCTACGCGACCGCCCTGACCGGAAAATGGCACCTGGCCGCCGACCCGCGGAACCCCAACGACGCCTGGCCCACCCGGCGCGGCTTCGACTATTTCTACGGCACCCTCACAGGCTGCGGCAGCTACTACAGCCCCGGCACGCTCACGCGCGGTGAGGAGAACATCGGGCATGAAGCCAACGAGCCGGGCTTCTACTACACCGACGCGATCACCGACGAGGCCGTCGCGTTCATCGAGCGCTCCACCGCCGCAGAGCAGCCGTTCTTCCTCTATACGGCCTACACCGCCCCGCACTGGCCCCTCCACGCCCCCGAAGAGGACGTCCAGAAGTACGCCGGTCGCTTCGCAGCCGGGTGGGACGCGCTGCGCCAAGAGCGCTTCAAGCGACAGCTCGAACTCGGCATCGTCGAGGCGAACGCCGAGCTCAGCCCCCGCGACGCCGACGAGCCGGCCTGGGAGGCGGTCGAGGCCAAGGACTGGAACGCCCGCCGCATGGAGGTCTACGCCGCTCAGGTCAGCCGCATGGACGACGGAATCGGCCGGATCCTCGACACGCTCAAGCGGCTCGGGCAGTTCGAGGACACGATCGTCGTCTTCCTCTCCGACAACGGCGCCTCCCCCGAGGAGATCCCGCACATGAAACGGGAGAAGTTCGTCTCCCGCACCGACATCTTCCCCACCCACACCCGCACGGGCCAGCCCGTCCGTCTCGGCAACGGGCCGGACATCATGCCCGGCCCGGAGGACACCTACTCGAGCTACGGGCGCCCGTGGGCCAACCTGTCCAACACCCCGTTCCGGCTCTACAAGAAGTGGACCCACGAGGGTGGCATCGCGGCCCCGTTCATCGTCCACTGGCCCGGCGGGGACCTCGAGGCCGGGCAGATCCTGCGCCAGCCGCGCCAGCTGGTGCACGTCCTGCCGACCATCCTCGACGCGCTCGGCGTTGACTACCCCTCCGCCATCGGTGACCGCCCCATCCCGCCACTCGAGGGCGGCAGCTTCCTGGACCACCTCCGCGGCGGCGGACACGCCCCGTCGGCGGCGGACGACGGCGAGCCCACGCTCTACTGGGAGCACTGCGGCAACGGCGCCATCCGGCGCGGCCTTTGGAAGCTCGTGCGCGAATACCCGCACCAGTGGGAGCTGTACGACCTCGCGAACGACCCCACCGAGCTTCACGACATCGCGGACCAGAACCGCGAACTTGCCGAGCAGCTCCTGGCCGACTGGTCCGTCTGGGCAGACCGCGTCGGCGTCCTGCCGTTCAACAGGATCGAGGACCTCTATGTGCTCCGCGGTGAACCCGCCGCCGACGCCGCCGGCTAGGCCCCGACTGTCCATGCTCCAGCACCACGGGCCCACGACCCCGAAGGCGCTCGCACCGACCCCGAACTGCGCCCTAGGCATGGCAGCAGAAGCACATCCCGCACGCCGAGCAGGAGAGGCACCATGAACCTTCGCGGCCCTGAAGAGCTATCTCAGCGGCAGGGATGCTGCAGCCCCGCCCGCAGCACACACGAGACCCGAACCCCCGCACCAGCGCCCTCGCTTGATGTGCGGAAGTCCCCTCCGAGCGCCTACCACGAGGAAGCCGTCATCCCGTCCGGGAGCTTCGCGATGGGCGACGCCCACGGGGAAGGCTACCCGGCGGACGGCGAGACCCCGGTCCACCAGGTGGCCCTCGAAAGCTTCAGCATCGACACCACCGCTGTCACCAACCGGATGTTTGCCCGATTCATCGGCGAGACCGGATACCGGACCGAAGCCGAAACCTACGGATTCTCCGCCGTCTTCCACCTCCTCGTCCGCGCCGACAGACACGACATTCTGGGAACCGCAACAGGCACCCCATGGTGGATCACGGTCCGCGGAGCGGACTGGGCGCACCCCGGCGGACCGAACTCGGGCTGGGAGGAGGTCCCCGACCACCCAGTCGTCCATGTCTCCCACACCGATGCGCTGGCCTACTGCCAGTGGGCCGGGCGCCGTCTCCCCACAGAAGCCGAATGGGAGTACGCCGCCCGCGGAGGGCTCCAAGGCCAGAGGTACGCCTGGGGCAACGAACTCCACGGCCCTGCGGGCGAGCACCTGTGCAACATCTGGCAGGGCCAGTTCCCAGAAGTCAACACCGCCGAGGACGGACATGTGGGAACCGCTCCCGTGAAGTCCTTCCCGCCCAACGGCTACGGCCTCTACGAGGTCGCCGGAAACGTCTGGGAATGGTGCTCCGACTGGTTCGCGCCCAACTACTACCGGACATCTCCGGCAGCCAACCCGAAAGGGCCCCTCCTCGGGACCAGCCGTGTCATGCGCGGAGGCTCCTACCTCTGCCACGACTCCTACTGCAACCGATACCGCGTGGCCGCCCGCACGGCCAACACACCCGACTCCTCCACCGGAAACTGCGGCTTCCGCACCGCCGGCCAGAACTAGGACCTCCCCTGCCGCGGCACAGAACCAGAAGAACCCAGACGCCATGACGAACACATCCATGGGCACATCCGAGACCGGGGGGCATCGAGGCGATCTTCCCGATGCCGCGCTTCCTCCGCCAGGACCGGCCGCGACCGGCTGCCTCTACTCGGCCCGGTGACCGACCGCCCTGCGCTGCTCACCTCACCGCGAGGCCTGCCTGCCCTGCTGCTTGGCAAACGGGTCTCAACTCCCTTACCGGCGGCCGAGGCACAGCCCGAAGACGGCGGAGGACACATCCCGGAGCTCCGCCTCCAGACCCCTGCTCTTTACCCAAGACGCGACACCCGCCCGGACCCTCCTCCCCGCCAGTGATCCCCAGACGTGCTCAGGCGCCCACAGTGGGCCAGGCCGGCGGCAAAATCCGTGGCCTCGCGCAACCGTGGAACCCCGAAGGACAGGATGCGTGCCAGGCGCAATTGCAATAAAGACCTGGTCAGTGCCATCGACTACGAATTGAGGAGAAGCGTTCATGTTCATGCCTCACCTGGACACCCGGCAGATAAGTGAGACGAATTTGCCGCTCGGCGCCGCCATAACCGAGATCGAAGGGCTTTACTCA
>NZ_JAYWVC010000248.1:0-10428 GCF_036281785.1 Streptomyces chiangmaiensis
GTCTCCGGCAGTAGGGATCACTTGAGACGTCTGGTGGTCGGGCGGCCGTCCCAGCGGTACTGAGGTGTCGCCCGCCGGATGAGCATGTGGAGCGTGACAATGGCGGCGGCGAGGTACAGGTAGAAGTCGACGACGATGCCTCGCTTGTCGGTGCAGCGGTGGAGCTTGCCGAAGTCGTTCATCCAGGAGTGCGTGCGCTCGATCACCCAGCGCTTGCCAGCCTGGATCGGCGCCGCGTAGCCGCCCGGGGCCGCGAGAATCCTGGCGTCGGCGGTGACCCGCACCTGCGCCGAGTGCCCCGGCGCCAGGAGACCGGGTCGTAGACGTAGCCGCTCTTGAGCGTTCTGCCCCCGACTGTGTGGTCGAGGCCACCCACCGAGTAGGTCCTGCCCTCGTAGGAACCGACGACGTTGAGCATGACCAGCCCGCCTCGTGAAGGCGCGAGGCTATTTGACCCGATCAGCCGTCAGTTCTTCTTCAGCTCCTCGGCGAGCATCACAAGGATGCCACTGGGACCGCGGACGTACGTGAGCTTGTAGACGTCCTCATAAGTCGCCACACCGCGAAGCGGACGGCATCCGTGCTTTGCGGCTGTCTCAAGGGCTTTGTCGATGTCGTCGACTGAGAAGGCGACGCGATGCATGCCAATCTCGTTGGGACGAGTGGGCTTCGACTCGATCGCTTCGGGGTGGATGTACTCGAAGAGTTCAAGGCGACCGTGACCGTCTGGTGTCTGGAGCATCGCAATGTTGGCGTGATTGCCATCAAGGCCGACGGCGGTGTCGGTCCACTCACCACTGACCGTGTCACGGCCGACGACCGTGAGGCCGAGGTCGGTAAAAAAGGCGATCGTTGCTTCGAGGTCGCGAACGGCGATGCCGACGTTCTCAAGTTTGATGGCCATGCGTTGCATGTTACCGAGCCGGGCCGATCGGGTGCTTCCGGCAAGGACGCAGCCGAGTACCAGGGCACCGTCGAGGTCGACCGTGACCTGTCCACCGGCGTCCGGAGCGTGTTTGCCTGCCGGCGACCATACCCGGTTACGCACCTCGGACCGTGCGGACCGGATGGCCTGCAGGGCCTTCTCGCCGGAGGCGGTAAGGACGTCGATCAGGCGGGAGACCGTCGGGTCGGAGGCGACCGGGCCGAAGACGGCCGGCTCGCACCGCAGCATCGCGACATCTGCGAGGCAGTCACCGCCGAGCGCGACCGTCAGGGCGACGTCCAGGAGGACCTTGTCTTGCGGACCGTCTCGACCAGCAGTACCGCACCGGCTTGCGAAACCACTCCGCGACCGCCGCCCTCGACGCGGACACGCGGGTAGGACCCGATGTGACCACCAGTCGGACAGCCCGCCTCGTGAAAGCGCGAGGCTAGACTCAGGCGATGAGCAGAACCGACCGCGCCAGCCGGGTTATCGCGGCGCCACCGGACACCGTCTACGACGCTCTCCTCGACCGGGAGTCCCTCGAGATCTGGCTGCCGCCGGACGGCATGCGCGGGCGGGTCGAGCGGTGGGATTCCCGGCCTGGTGGCGGGTTCCGGATGGTCCTTACCTACCTCGACCCCGTCGACAGCCCCGGCAAGTCTTCAGATGCGACGGATGTCGTCGACGTCGGGTTTGCAGAGCTGGTGCCACCGGAGCGCGTGGTGCAGAGGGCGGTGTTCGAGGCCGACGACCCCTCGTACGCGGGCACCATGACGATGACCTGGCACCTCGCTGCCGTCGGTGATGGAACCGAGGTGACCGTCACTGCCACGGACGTGCCACCTGGCATCGACCAGGCGATCCACGAGGCCGGGATCGCATCCTCGCTGGCCAATCTGGCGTCGTACGTCGAAGCGGCCGACTGACTCAGTTCGGGCCGCGATCCGGGCCCGCCCACTTCGTCGCGAGAACCGTCGAACTGCTCGCCGGGCGCGCCTTCTCGTTGAGCCTTCGTCTGCCAGTTATCTCGTGTGGGCCAACCGGAGGACCCGGCCAAGGCGCGGCAGCAGGGCGCTGGGCTGGTGGTAGGGCGAGCTAACCTGCGAGGCCTGTAGTCGGCTGCGCCTGGCGACAGAACGGTGGACGGCTTGCGGTGGGTCCGGGACCATGACCTGCATGCCTTCCTGGACTATCAAGCCCGAGCCCATCAGGGGCGCGGCTGTGGACGAGGTGATGCGTCAGTACTTCACGGAAATGGGTCGGCGGGTGCTGGGACGCTCAGCTACGGAGGCCGAGCTTCGAACGGTGCTTGCCAAAGACCCGCACCATGACCTCAGCCCGCCCAGCGGCGAGTTTCTTGTCGCGCGCAGCGACAGAGGCGAGCTCCTGGGCTGCGCGGGGCTGAGGCTGCTTGGCGGCAACCGGAAGACGGCGGAACTCAAGCGGATGTATGTGTGCCCCGCAGGGCGGGGAGCGGGACTGGGCCGGGGTCTGCTGCTCGCCGTCGAGGAGGCCGCCAGGAGGCTGGGCGCTACTCGGATTGTGTGCGAAACCAACACCCAGCTCACCGAGGCGCGGGCCATGTACACGCGGTACGGATACGCGGAGACCACGCCGTATGAAGGCCACGGCAGGGCGGATCACTGGTACGCCAAGGCCCTCGGGTAGCGAGACCGACGGATCGGGCCGACCCATTGAGATGATCTTGATGTGGCTGGTGTGATCACGGCGTCAGAGCCGTCCTGGATAGTCCCGTTCACGGGGTTGAGCCCGCGCTGCTTCGGCAAGTTGGTGACCGCGGTGCGACGCGAAACCGCGGACGAGCCGCAGCGCGGGCGGCCGTGGAGCCTGTCCCTGGAAGTCCGTATCCTGTTGGTCACGGCGTACTGGCGCACGAACTTGACGCTGCGCCAGCTCGCCCCGCTGTTCGGAGTCTCCAAGTCCGCGGCCGACCGGATCATCGACCATCCCGGTCCGAAGCTCGCGCTGCGACCGCGCAAGCGGTTCGGTAAGGACGCCGTACTCATCGTGGACGGCACCCTGGTGCCCACCCGTGACCGGAGCATCGCCGAGCAGTCGAAGAACTACCGCTACTCCACGGCCCACCAGGTCGTGGCCGACGCAGACTCCCGCCTGGTCGTCGTGGTCGGCCGGCCACTGCCAGGCAACCGCGACCTCATTCACTCAAAGATCACTTACGGGACAGCCTTTAGTTTAGGGTCACCTCACCCACCGCCCGGCTTCTGGCCCTGCAATGCGCTTTGCGAGCCGACGTCTTCGCGCACGTCCGGCTGCCGGCAGGTCTGGTGCGCGGCATGCGGCTACGCGGCCGAAGGGAAGTGTGGGAGGAACTGGCTGACAGCGACTGGCGGAAGATGCCAGATCTCGAGCACCGGTCAGCCCTTGTCCGGCCGCGGCTGCCTCACGGAGTTTCCTGGCCGGACGGCAGTGCAGGCATTCGGATCCTCACTCGGTCAAGGACGGCGATCCCGTTGACGCGCAGGATGTCCTCCAGGGTGTCGAGGAAGGCGCGCAGTCGATCCTCGGCATCTACGACGACCACGGCGCACGGGCCATGCGTACGGAGGCGGGACGGCTTGTCCTGATGGATCATCAGGTGGGTGCCGTACCCCTCGACGCCGTGGAAGACGCTCGCCCCGGCCAGTCTTTGCATGCGAGCGCGGTGCACGATCTCGACATAGGCGGGCTTGTGATGCCAGACGGCACTGGCTGACAGGTAGATGGTGAGCCGAGCCGAGGTCTCGTCGAACGCCATCGCGCACCCCCTGCTGATGTGACGCCAGTCACGGTACTGGCGGACAAGGGCGCCGGGGAGGGGGTGCGCGGCGGTCAGGCCCAGATCGACTGGGCGAGTGCGGCCCCCGTGAAGGCTGCGCCAAGACCGGCCACGATGCTGGCAACGGCGTTCGCCGCGGCGAAGAAGCGCGCGCCTTCCTCGGCGAGCCGCAGCGTCTCATAGGACAGGGTGGAGTACGTGGTCAGTGCCCCGCACAAGCCTGTGCCGATCAAAAGCTGGACGTTTGAGGAGATACCGCCGGCAAGGACCGCCCCGGTGATCAGCCCGAGGATGAAACAGCCGACCACGTTGACGGTGAAGGTGCCCCAGGGGAAGACGGTGTCGTGCCTCGACTGCACGGTTCGGTCGGTCAGGTACCGCATCGGTGCTGCGACGAGGGCGCCTGCGATGACCAGCAGCCAGTTCACGCACTCTCCTTCTTGTCGCGGCCGACGTAGCGGATGACCTCGCAGTCGTCGAGGATCACCAAGCCCTCGCCGACCAGTTCGTCCAGCTCGGGCAGGAAGGCGCGCACACGGTCTTCGGTGTCGACGATGATGATCGCGACGGGCAGGTCCTCGCTCATCGACAGAAGCCGGGTGGTGTGGACCAAGGAGGAGGCGCCGAATCCTTCGATTCCGCGGAAAACGCTCGCACCGGCGAGGCCGGCGGCGTGCGCGCGGTGCACGATCTCTGAGAAGAGGGGCTTGTGATGCCAGGTGTCGTTTTCGCCGATGAAGATCGTCACCCGCAGGGCGGTTCCAGTCAGCCGCGTCATGACTGCCTCCACTCGATCACGCGGCGGGTCAGGTTCGCCGTGGTCCACACGGCCGCGAGTGCCGCCAGCATGGTGGCGGCGAGATAGAGCAGCCCGGTGGGGGCGCGGTGCTCGTCGACCAGGCGCTGGATTTCCACGGCATAGGTGGAGAAGGTGGTGAAGCCGCCCAGGACGCCGGTGCCGAAGAAGGGCCTGGCGAGCCGGTGAGCCGCCCACACGTCGGTGATGATCACCATGAAGACACCGATGATGCCGCAGCCGATCACGTTCACCCAGAACGTGGTCCAGGGAAATGCGCCCGGCGCGGTCGGCCACAGCAGAGCCGCCCCGTAGCGGGCGCAGGCACCGATGGCGCCGCCGACGGCTACGGCTGCGATGATCGGCCATTGCCCGCGCCGCAGGTCAGGCCGTTGCGCGGGCATATGCAGATCGATGTCTGGATCGGTGGGTTCGTTGATCACCTGGGATCGGGCCTCTCCCATGCAGGTCTCCTACTCGCACAGCGCCGGGCATGCCCAGGACGCACTCCGTTGCAAGCAGGGACCGTTGGCGGCGACATTGCCGCGGTTGGGTACGGCGGGCCCCACCGCCGTGCGGCCGCCAGGCCGCTTCAGACACAAGAGTAGCGTGACGTACCGGGGGCGCTCTCGACAGGACCCGGCATCCTTACGACCCCGAATCCTGCGGAAGAGAGGATTGGACCACAGGGCGGGCCCCGTTGAGGTGACCGCTTCGGCGCGGGGCACTGACAATGGACGTGTACAGCGATGGGGCTCACCGCAACCGCACCCCGATGGTGCTGATGGCCTCTGCGTGAACCGGGACCCTGGGGACACGGAGGTGGTACCGATGTCCAAGATCGCCATCACAGTCGACGCGACCGTCGCGAGCACGATCCGACGCGACGACGAATCCGCCGCGTTGTTCTCCGACGTCCAGCCGGAGGCGCATGGAGCCGATGGGTGGCCGGTGGGGCACGGTCACATCGTGGACACGCTTGGTGACGACGGCCGCCCCCTTGAAGCACTGGTGCTGATGCGTGAACCGGCACTACCTGGTGATGACCTTCCGGCCTGGCCAGTCGCAGTACTCCGCCTCTCGACGGAAGGCCGCATCGTAAGTGAGGTGCTCTGTGTGAGCGAGGCCCCCTGTTTCACCGACCTCGTGGACACCTGCGACCTTCCCCGGTGGCACGCGCAGCCCGACGTGTGGGCCGCGGCTCTCGCCCGGCTCACCCCAGGCAGCAGCTATCAGGTCGCCGGATACGGGCCGGTCCGGGAGGCCGATGAACTGCTCTCCGCAGCCCGCCACTGCTACCTGCAGCTCACCGGCTGCCTGGAATGAACGCCGCAGGGCGATCCCGGCCACCCGGCCGGGGTCGCCCTTCGCCAGACGCAATCGCGGTCAAACGCGCTTCGCCGAGTTGATGAACAACCGCCAGGGCCGGGACCTTGGCCAGTGGATCGAGCGCGTCCAGGCTGACGACCTGCCCGTCCTGCACGGCTTCGTCAACGGCCTCGGCCAGGACATCGAGGCCGTGGTGGCTGGGCTCAGCCTGCGCTACAGCTCCGGCGCCGTCGAAGGCCACAACAACAAGATGTTGAAGCGGCAGATGTTCGGCCGGGCCGACTTCGACCTGCTCCGCAGGGTCCTCCTCGCGGGGCGAGGCCGTTCATGATCGCGGTCGTGGTGATCCTACGTGGCTCCGGCACTGGAAGTGGTCCAGAACCACGGTTCACCCGTCGCCGACAAGAACTCGGGACTTCGCCTGAGCCGCGCATCCTGCGCACCCGGCAGGAACGCGAGGTCCGCTCCTTTCATCGCATCATGAATTGGGCGTCATTCCTCCTTGGGCTCCTCGGGGTAGACGAAGGTACGGGTGACGAAGGTGGTCGGAGTTGTCACTGTCTGCCGCGTGATCCGTCCCTCGGCGTCCAGTGTCATCTCGACCTGAATCTTCTGGCCCGGATATCCCAGTAGCAGCGTGCTGGTTCCGTTCTCACCCGGCACGTGGTCGACCACGGCGGCCCGCCCGGTGCGATATGGGTCTTCCGCTCTTTCCAGGAATTCCTGCCCGGTCAGGGCAAAGGTGCGCGCTGTCCCCTTCCCGAGGCCTGGGTCGCTGGTCACACGCTCATACAGGGTGAAACGCCCCACGTGCTTCAAGGTCTCGACAGCACGGACCAGCGCTTGAGGGTTGTTGTGGGCGGGCCAGGGGACCGCCACCGCGGCCTGCCCGCCCCGCCACTCCTTCGAGCCGGCCTGGAGGGTGAGATGACTGGTGCCCGGCTGCCAGGAGACCGGGGCGACGAAACAGCCGACTCCGCAGCTGCGCACCGTCAGCGCCCGCTCGTGCCCCGCCGGATCAGCCAGGGTCAGCGACAGTCGATAACCTGGGTCCGCACCCGGGGCGTCGGCTCCTGGCGCGGTCAGCTGCACCACCGCCTGGCCGCTACTGGCCGCGACGCTGATCCCCAGCAATCCGGCCCGGGCCCCCAGCGGCACCACGGGACCCGATGGGGGCGGCGGGATGGCCAGCGCCGTGTTGGTGGAGCGAGGTGGTGCGGCAGCTGTCAGCGCGGCCGTCAGAGCCAGCACGCCCGCCAGCAGTCCGGCTTCCCACCGCATCGGCCGGGTGGGAGCCGCACCTCGGCGCAACCGCTGCCGTGCCGCCATCGCCACCCCGGCGACGACCACCACCACGGCCAGCTTCGCCATCAACAGCCATCCGTAGCCGGTGGAGAACACCTTCGTCAGCGGGATGACCATCAGGCCCGAGACCGCGCCGCTTGCCACCATCGCTGCGAACAGCCACGCCGCCCGCCGCGCGTACGCGCTGACCACGGACCGCCTAGCCTCCGGTGTCGACCGCCACGCCACCGCGCAGCGCACCACGTACACCAGCGCACCCAACCACAGGGCCACCGCCGTCAGATGCACCACCGTGACCAGTGCGCCCCAGCCTGGCGCGTAGGTCTGCGGATGTGCCCGCAGTCCCTCTGTGACCACGGTTGCGGTCAGTGGCGCCCACGCCCAGCGCGGCCGTCTCAGCGCCAGCCCCACCGCCGTTGCGAACGCCCCGACTTCGACCAGCGCCAATACACCCGGACGCGAGCCCGCTTGTCCCAGCGCCGGATGGGACAGTCCTCCCAGCACACTGCCGTTCCCAATGACCAAGGCTGCCAGCCCGAGGGCGGCCACGAGCCCGAGGCCGGCCGTCGGCAAGGACCACGAGCCGGGCAGCGGCGCACCCTTGGGCCGGGTCCTGCGGGCCATTCGTATCGCTGCCGCCTCCCCCAGCACCAACGCCAGCGTCCCGAACAGGACCCAGCGCAGTACCGTCGTCGGCCACCTCCCGGCAGTCGCGGCCGGAGCCGCGCTGCCCGTCGACAAGGCCCCCCGCGCGACCGGACCCACCGCGAAGCGGTAGCTGTCGTTGATCACATCGCCGTCATCGGCCACCACTTGCCAGGTCACTGTGTAGACCCCCGGCCTCAGTCGATGGGGCAGCTTCGCCGTCAGCGTGCGCCCGCCGTTGTTGCGCGAGATCGCTCCCACGTCGACCGCGGAGCCGGTCGGCCCCGTGAGCTGCACTGTCTTTCCACTTCGGATCACCGGGTCGTCGAAGATCAACGTCAGCTCGGGCGGGGAGGTCGGCACGCTGCTCCCCACTGCCGGGGTGGTGAGCAGTAGGTTTGCGTGCGCGGAGGCAGCGGGGGCCCATCCCAGCCCAAGGCCGAATGCGACCGCCCAAAGGGCGCCCAGCGCCACCATCCGTCTCTTGAGAACAGCCATGCCGCGCTCGTCACGCATCATGCCGGCGGTGTTGGGTCATGCAGTGGGCCTTCGCGGTGAAGGAGCCGACCACGGATCCGGCGAGCGAGGCGAAGTCGGCCGTCCCGGTGGCCAGCTGTGCCCTGGCGGCGAGCACGCCCTGCACGAGAACGGCGCGCGCCACACTGGCGGCGAAGGGGCGTACGCCTGGACCATGGACCGGTGGCCCCGAGCGGGTTGAGGCCGTCACCTGCGCCGGTTCCAGCCGAGGTCCCGCCTCACGGGCACCATTGCTTCCGGCGGGTGTGTGGGCGACCGGTGTCGCGGTGACACGCCACGTCCCCGGGTTGATGTCTTCCACCTTCGTGGTGACCGATATCCGGCCGCTGCCGCGGGTTGTCCCTTCCGCGGTCTCCACACGCTTGAACCGGTCCCGCGCAGTCGTTGCAGGCGCGCCGCTCTCACGGACCTCGGCGAACGTGATCGTCACCGTGTAAGGCCCGGAATGGGTGTCCGGTCCAGCGCCGGACCAGTACGTCGCCGCCCGCCCAGGTGCCTGCTCGGCAAGCTCCTGCCTCGATGTCGCGCGTCCACTGCGCCGAACTCCGGCAGTCGGGGCCGCTTGTGTTCCAGCGGCCTGGGGTGCAAACCCGATCGGCGAGAACCCCTTGGTGTCCGGCACCGAAGATGCCGAGGCCGGTACCGGCTGGACAACCACCATGAGGGACGTCGGCGCTGGCGTATGTGAAGGCGTCCGCACGCCGGGGGGAGCTGTCTGGTCCAGCGGCCGAAGTGCGATCCGCGTCTGAGGGGGCCACGGCGTGGGTCGACTCCGGACACCCCCGTGCCGGTCGGGCAGACTGGTTGCCGGCTGCCGGATCTTGCGCTGGTCGGGCACCGGCTTACGGGACTTGAGCACGAGAACTCCTGCGGTGTGTGCCAAAGTGTCGCCAGCGTCCGTGGCGTTGCGATCGGCACTGCGCATCCGGTCGTGGGCAGGGCCATCGACGTACGGCCGTTCGCCTTGATCAATGCTGTCCATGCCGTAGCCGTTGCTCGGGGGCTGGGTCGCGGAGGGGCGTAGTGCGTCGTGAGGCGAGGTGACGAAGGCGGTGTACAGCGCCGTAGGTGCTGAAGCCGCCGAGTAGGTCGGCACGTCGAGGTACTTGTGCGCGATCCTGCCATGGTCCCGTCTGGGCCCTCGGCACATGTGCGCAGCCTGACTGTGCCCCGATGGCGCTGCCGGGAACGTCGCAGGTGCGGCCGAGGCCGGGGTGACGTGGTTCGTCAGCTCGACCGGCAGAGGTCTTTCCAGCGGCGTCGCACTTGTGGTCGCGGCCTTGATCGTCATGCCTCCACAGTACACTAACCTAATGGACGTATCGCCAACATCCATTAGATGAGAGGGTGATGACGTGTCATGGCTCTCACGTCAAAGCGTTCCCGACCCCGTTCACGCGCCAGGCCTCAGTTATGAAATCGTCGAAATCGCCCTGCCACACCGCTTCCTCGGGGTGCTCGCTCAGCTTGACTCTGTCGGGGATCGTGCCGTGGTCGAGATCAGTCGCTGACGGCCCGCCAGGACTTCAGTCGAGGGATCTCCTGCTCGTCCAGGAATTTCTGGAAGGCGGCCGACGGCCGAGGCGAGGGTGTTTCGCCAGTTGATGGCAGACCGCTGAGGCGTTCGATGTTCACCGCGATGGCGGTCAACACGTGTTGCAGGTGGGCCTTGGCTTGTCCCCGGTAGCGGCAGCGGCGCATGCCATGTCCATGGACGCACTCGTCGACAGTGCCCTCCACTCCGGATCGGACCGCATAGCGGGCCTGCCAGGCGGGCGTCTGCTGCTCCGTGCGGCGCGCGTAACGGGCCGTCGGGTCGTAGGGCGAGACGATCGCCCAGGACGAGGGCGCCGGCCCGCCGTCGTCATCGGTGCGCCGGCGCAGGCGCCATGCCGCGTCGCGGTAGTAGTTCTGCAGACGATCTGCCGCAGGGCCTGGACCCGGGGACCGAACACGTGGCCTACCCGGCGGTGGCCTGTGCGAGGTTCTGCTCCAGGAGTTCCAGGGTGGGCAGGGCTGCGGTCCGCTCGTCGGGGGAGAGACCCGCGGTCACGAGGTCGTCGAGCCGGCTCCAGATCCGCTCGACCTCAC
>NZ_JAYWVC010000249.1:0-10364 GCF_036281785.1 Streptomyces chiangmaiensis
GTCCGGCGTGCCGGTGTTCGGCGCGGCCGGTCAGGGGCGGCATGGTGCGGCGCTGGGCGGCGAGGGCGAGCCCGCCGCCGACGACGAGCGCGGCGGCGAGCAGCACCCCGGCGCCCGGGCGGCCCGCCGCACCGAGGACGCTCACCAGGGCCGGGCCGGCCAGGTAGGACACGCCGTTGGCGAGGGCCTCAAGGGCGAAGGCGGTGGGCAGCGCGGCAGCCCGTTCGCCGGACAGCAGGGCGGACCAGCGAGCGGCGGACAGGGCACCGAGCTGGGGCAGCGTTGCCCCGACCAGCACTCCGGCGACGAGGTCCGGAACGGCGCCGGCGAGCAGCAGGCCCACGGCCCCGGCATGCGCGCCCAGCGCGCAGGGAAGCACCCGCGCCTGCCCGAACCGGTCGACAAGGCGCCCGAGTTGGGGCCCGGCGACGGCGTCCGCGACAGCGAATCCGCCGGTGACGAGACCGGCGGCGGCATACGACCCGGTGCGTGCGTGCACCAGCCAGACGATGCCGATCCCCGTCATGGCGATGCCCAGACGCCCGACAGTGGCGGGGAGGAAGAAGGCTGCGGCACCCGAAGTGCACAGCAGAGTACGATAGTTCGCCGAAGCCGAAGGCACGGCGCATCCCTTTCGCCGCCCGGCGGGACGCGCCACACGAGGTCGTCGGCGTCCGGATGTGCCGACCCGTGGCTGCGCCTGAAGCCGTCCAGTGGTGGCGTGGAGCGGGGACGCGCACCCCACGCCGACTCCGTCACCGGGCAGATGCCATGTGGTAGTTGATGACCTCCTTGAGCGTAGAGGAACGGCGCGCAGAAACGAACGGGTGCGGGTCTTCTGAAGTGAGCTCGCCGGTCAGGCCAGGAGTTCGTCCACCCGCTCGTGGGGCAGGAGCAGTGCTTCGGGACGGGAGAGGGAATCGATGAGGGAAGTGAGGAACCTCACAAGCGGTTGCCCCTTCTCTGGTATCCAGCGCGATGCACCTTGGTCCAGGGGCGTTGATGTCAGTTGCTGATGTCAGCGGGCTTGGCAAGCAGCACTGATCACTTGGGCAGTGGACAGCGGTCGAGGAGCGCCACGCACCAGCGGAAGTGGCCGTCACTACCGTCTGAGGCGAACAGATCATAGGTGGTCATGGCATACGCGGCCTGGTAGAGAGCCAGGGTTTGCGGCTTGTGGTGGAGTTCGGCGGCGAACAGGCGCGTGAGAGCGGCAGCGTGCTGTTCTGCGGAAGGCCCGTACATGTTCCAGATGACAGCTGTGACGGCCGCCTCGAAGGCGGCGTCGCCGGCGGTGGTGAAGAAACCGAAGTCAAGGACGGCGGTAGGGCGGCCTGTCTCATCGACGTGGATGTTGGGCGGCACGAGGTCCCCGTGGATGACGCTGACAGGGGTATCGGGAAGTGCCCTGAGGGCCCGAACAGCCCGTTCGACCCTGGTGGAAAGATCGGGGACGTGGTCGGCGAGCAACTCGCTGTGGCGCCGAGTGGCACGCTCCACGAGGGCAGCGAGTGCGTCCGGAAAACGTGTGTGCCCCTGCCACAACGGGCGGTCGTCGCCCTGAACCGTGAGGCACCGCATAGCCTCCGTGCCTGGGACGGTGGAGAGGCCGCGAAGGACCGTAAGGAGAGCGTCGGTTTCACGAGAGGTCAGACCGCGTTCTGGTGGGGACGCTGCGGAATCGGGACGGGATGGTGCCCCTGTCAGCTCACGCTCATACGTGACGAGGATGCCTTCGCGCCTTTCGACGTCGAGGATCTCCGGTGTGGCGAACGGCAGCTGGTGGTGAGCGATGTCCGCATAGACCCGGCGGGTGAGATCCAGGTCAGTCGGTGACCGTCCGCTCCACACCTTGGCGATCACGCCCTTGCCGAGCCAGTAGACGGCGCCCTCGACACCAGCGGCCAGAGGCCGGGCGGCGCCGTAACCACGGTGGGCGAAGTGCTGGAGCCAGTCCGCGGTGTGTCCTTGGCGGTAATTGACCATGAGGGAAGTACATCTCTTCCATTCGGGAGGTGCACGCCGATTTCGTGCTGTCCGCGCAGCCTGTTCGGAAGACTGCGTATGCGGATCAGTGCTCACCTGGGGCGACGTGGACCTCGCGCGAACGCAGGCGGCTCGCCGTTGTTCCCCGTTGGTCGCAGACCGTTCGGGCACGGAAGGGGCACAGCACCTCAGGCCGTGAAGTTCCGCTTGGCGCAGGCGTCGGTTTCGTCAGTCTCAAGATCCACGGCCACAGCAAGTGGCCAGACGAGTTCTTCAGAGCGCTTGCTCGGCTTCCAGGAGTAGGCAGATGGACAGCGCGCCCCAGGTCCGCCATGCTGCCTTGGTGTTGATGGGCCAGCGTTGGCTGCATCGTGTGAGGGGTGGGGATTGATGGAGCAATTGCAGGTCGCAGCTGTGCCGCCGGAGCGCATCCGTTACCGGTTGACGCGCCTCCAACGCCTGCTGCCCGCGCTGCCCAGCATCGTTTTCGTCCCGGCCTTCCAGGTCTTGATCTGGTTGGACGGGGGACCGTTCGGTCCTCTACTTGTCTCAGGACTGCTCCTGTGGGGTGTCCTGCCGGTGCTGATCACCTTGCTGCCCTTCGGGGTCACTCTCACGCCATCGGCGGCCATCGTGCACAATCTCCGCCGCCGCACCATCCCGTGGTCGAACGTCCAAGCCATCCAGATCGAGTCTCTCTTCGGAAGCCGGACCGTCGTGATCTACGAAGCGGGCGGCCGCCGTGCCCGCCTGCGGGCGCCGATCGCCGGGTTCCTCAGCTGGGATCGCAGCTTCGAGGAGAAGTTCCACACCATCGGTAGGTGGTGGCTGGATCACCGCGGCCCGGACTGGGCTCCTGTCCCACCTCCGGGGGTGCAGTGGGGTGGCCCACCGGCGTCCGACGGGAGCCCTTACGCCCCTCCCGAGTAGTCAGCAGCTGATCCACGCACCCTCCGGGGGGCGGAGTCTCCATGACTGGGGCAAGCCACGGGGCGCCGCCCATAGTTGGAGTCAGCGCCCGTGCCGGCCACAGACTCGAAGGTCTGGCCTCATCCTTACCAGGTCGACCACGGACCCCCTGGAGGTCGGAGGGATCGGAGCTCGGCGGGGGTGTGGTGACCGCTGCGGGCCCTTCCCGTCCGGCTCGGTTCGCCGCTGTTGGTTTCAGCCGTTGATGTCAGCCAGTGGCTTGACACTCTCGGGGCTCGGCTACGACTGCCACCTGCGGCAAGCATTCTTGCGACCACAAGGTCTGCCGGCTCTTCATCACAGATGACCTCGGCCATTGGCGGATCGCCCTTGAGCATCGGCAGGTAGCCGGCGCCGCTTCGGAAGAGTGCCCACTGATCGCGTTCGGTGGTCCACATCCGCTCGTACCCGGATGGGTCTCGGTCGCTCATGAACACTCCCGGCGGCAGCGTAGCGCGCGGTGGGTGAAGCGCATCCTGACGACTGGAGCAACTCGCCCTGGTCTGCTGTCGGATCTCGTGAACAGAGCCAGCCACCGCGTCCACGGCCGTAGCGACCACCTTGTTGATTACGCCACGACCTCACCGGCCAGTCCGACGGCGGGGGGTTCGCCCGCCCACGCTGCCTGGAGCAGCCGGACGACGCCGTCTCGAGTGACCGGAACCGGGTTGGCGTAGGGGCTCGTCACGACCTGCTCGGCGATCCGGGCGATATCGGCCTCTGCCATACCCAGCTCGGCCAGCGACCGGGGTGCGCCGAGCTCACCCGCGAGATCCCACAAGGCGCGTGCGGGATTGCCGGCTCCGAGGGCACGGGACAACGCCGCTACCGCGGCTGGGGTGGCCCGCTGGTTGTAGGCCAGCGCGTGCGGCAGGACCGCCGTGTGGGTCGGCGCGTGCGGCAGGTCCAGTGTGCCCCCGAGCGCGTGGCAGAGTTTGTGGTGCAACGACATCGTCGTCGCGCCGAGGCAGGCTCCGCACAACCAGGCACCGAAGAGCGCCCGCGCGCGGGCGTCCCGGTCCGATCCGGCGGCGACGATCGCAGGCAGCGCGGCCGTCATCGCCCGTACGCCCTCCTCCGCCATCATGGACACGATGGGCGAAGAGTCGGGGGCGTAGAGCGATTCGACGGCGTGTGCGACGGCGTTGAGCCCGCTTGTCACCGACATGCCGATCGGCAGGTCAGCGGTGAGCTCGGGGTCGTAGAGCACGCTCACCGGCAGCACACGGGGGTCACGCCCGGTGCGTTTGCGGCCCCCCTCGGTGAGCCCCCACACGGGCGTCATCTCCGAGCCTGCGTAGGTCGTCGGCACGGCGACGATCGGCAGCCCCTGCTCGAGCGCGACGGCCTTTCCCAGCCCGATCGCCGAGCCGCCACCGACGGCCACGCACGCGTCGGCGCCCAGCGCAGCGGCGCGCTCCCGGGCCAGGTGGGCGACCTCGATCGGAACGTGCATCCGGGCCTGCGCCAGCACCCCGGCCGCGCGTCCGCGAAGCGCCTCCGCGGCGAGCTCGCCGGTCTTCTCCTGCTCCGGCGAGCACAGCACGAGTGCGCGGCCGAGTCCCAGTCGGCCGAGCTCGGCACCGAGCTCGGCGATGACCCCGGGTCCGAAACGCACGTGCATCGGCAACGCGTCATAGGTGAAACCCGTGGTGAACGCGTCCGCGAATGCCACTCCGGACGATTGGGCGGTCATCAAGCCTCCTTCTCGGCAGCCTGTAGCACCACGGCGAAGTCCACTGAGCGGAACGGGTTGCGCAGGCCGGCCTGAGCCGCCCGTGCCGAATCGTCGACCCATGGGAAGTCCCGTACGAGGGAGGGCTTCACCCCGAACACCGTGTCGCTGTCGATGTATGCCGAGTCCGCGACGAACAGGTGGGTGGTGACGGTACGCATTCCCGGCGCGGACACCTCGAAGTGGATGTGTGCCGGCCGGTTCGGGTGCCGGGACGTCGCCTCGAGCAGCTCCCCCACGGGTCCGTCGCCGGGGATCGGGTAGTAGCGCGGAACGATGGTGCGGAACCAGAAGTGGCCCTGGTCGTTCGCGGTGAACAGGCCGCGGAGGTTCTTCTCCGGCTGCACGTCCGGCTGCTGCACATCGTAGAAGCCGTCGGCATTGGCTTGCCACACATCGATCTTCGCTCCCGGCACCGGACGGCCGTCCGGCCAGGCGACGCTGCCGGTGACCAGGCACGGCTCCCCCTTGCCGTCCTCGGCGATGGTGGCGCCCAGTTCCCGGGGCGGGGAGGTGACCATGTGGAACGGCCCCTCGACGGTCGACTCGGTGAGCACGCCGTCCGAGCGGTTGTTGATCGTCTCGACCAACATCGAGATGCCGAGCACATCCGAAAGCAGGATGAACTCCTGCCGGGTGTCCGAGCACTTCTGGCCGGTCTCGGTGAGGAAGCGGATCGCGGTGGCCCATTCCTTCTCGGTCAGCTCCACGTCCTTGACGAACTCGTGCAGGTGCGTCACCAGCGAGGTGAGCACCCGTTGCAGCCGCGGATCATCGGTGTTCGCGAAGCTGGCGGAGACAACTTCTGCCGAGCGGGCCTCGCTGAACAGCTCCGGGCCGGCTTGGGCCGGTTGAGCAGGCGTGCCGCGGTCGGACGTGGTAGGGCTCTCGTTCACGGTCATTCTTGCCCCTCGGGTGGTCGGGTGCCGGTACGGCCGGCCTGGACGGGTCCAGTTCGGGACTGCCGGTGGCCGGCGCGCGAGACGGTTGCCCACGTACGTGTGGATACCGAATCCGAAGGCAACGTGCTTCGCTCGTCGGCGCGGTCGATATCGAGCTGGTCCGGGCCGAACGTACCGAGAGACATGTTGAGCGCGTCGTGCCGTTGAGGTCGGTCTCAGCCCAGAGCCCGACCGTGGCCGATTGGCCGGGCCTTGATCGTTCGGATGATCGGTGCGGCAGCGGCCAGGGCGGCGAGCGCTGCTGCTCCGGCCCCGATGACCAGGGCGCCAGGGCCATCGGCCACTGCCCAAGGCAGGGCGAGTGCTGCATCGAGGGACCAGGTGCCGGCGCCGGTGAAGGCGAGCGCGGCGGCGAGCACGGCCAGCACCAACGGATATTCACCGCCGCCGGAGGAGTTCCACGAATTGCCTGCTTTTGTCGTCATGGCGACTGCGGCGACGAGCATCGTCCCGGCCGCGATCGCGGCACCCAGTGGGGTGCCGAGTCCGAGGGTGAGCAGTATGGCGGCGGCCAGTTCGCAGGTCGCCGCGAGCAGTGCCATCGGGCGGCCGGGTACCTGGCCGAGCGTCTCGAAGATCGCGGCGGCCTTTTTGGGGCCCGGCCCGCTGAACCAGCCGGCCAGCTTCTGGGTGGCGTGGGCGAAGAGTACGAACCCTATGAGCACGCGGAGCAGCAGCAGTCCGACATCAAGCGACATGGTATTTCCGTCCGTTTGTTTGGTGATGATCCGGTGAGGCGGGTGGTGTTGGTGAGTGCTCCTGGCGGTGGTCGGACCGAGGGTGGGGCAGCCGCGGGGTAACAGCGGCTGCCTGCAGCCCCGATGAAGCTGCCCCGGTCGGGCGGGACGGAGGGAACTTCACCGGGGCCAAGGGGGTGTTCATCGTCTTCGAGCTTCTTGCGGCAACTCGGGTGACCCGTTGTTGTCGAAGTCGCTGTCGGTCTTCCGGTCTCAGCTCTTGCCGAGGATCGAGACGTCGGCGTTGTCGATGAGGTCGGGGACGGTCCAACCGTTCAGGTCGTACTCCGCCATGCACTGCTCGGCGTAACCGCGCATCTGGTCCGCCGCGCCGGAGGCCTCGGCGTTGAGCAACGCCTCGACCCGGATCTGCTCGTGGTTTCCGGCGTAGTTCATCTCGTACAGCTCGTGGCGTCCACCGAACTCCGAGCCGATGGAGTCCCAGATCAGCTTCATCAGCTTGACCCGCTCGACGGCGTCGATGCCGTTCGAACCCCGCACGAACCTGTCGAGGTAGGGCCGGACCTCAGGGTTGTTGAAGTCTGCGGCGCTGGAGGGCAGGTAGACGAGGGACGAACCGAGATCCCGCATGATGATCTCGCGGATGCGTGGGTAGCCCTGGGTCATGAACCAGCGGTAGACCATGCCGTACTCGAGGTTGGGCAGCAATGCCCCGTTCTTCCACTCGGTGGGCCGGGCGACCTGTACGTCCGAAAGCGCCCAGAACATATTTCGCCAGTTGATGACTTCGCCGACGCGCGTCTGCACGCCGCGGAAGTCCTTCGTGCCCGTGGTCTCCAAGCCCTTGAGCAGCAGGCCGGCGAGGAAGTCGAGCTTGACTGCGAGCCGCGTGACCCCGTGGAAGGTGAGGCGGTGAAGGAAGCCCGAGTGCGGCAGGAAGCTGCTCGCGGCCTCCGTGTCCCCGTAGATGAGGACGTTCTCCCAGGGCACGAGAACCTTGTCCAGCACGAAAATGGTGTCGTTCTCGTCCAGCCGACTCGACAGCGGGTAGTCGAACGGGCTACCGGTGACTGCGGCGTTGTAGGAATAGGAGGGGCGGCAGATCAGCTTCATCCCCGGGGCACCGGCCGGGACCGTACAGACGAGCGCGAACTCGCGTTTCTTGATCGGCAGCCCATAGTGGGCGATGAAGTTGTAATTCGTGATGGCCGATCCGGTGGCCACGACCTTTGCGCCACTGACGATCAATCCCGCGTCGACTTCCTTTTCCACATGCAGGAAAACGTCGGCGACCTCGTCCGGGCTTCGGTGCCGGTCGACCGGGGGGTTGATGATGGCGTGGTTCCAGTAGTGCAGGTTTTCCTGGGACTCGCGGTACCAGCGGCGGGCGTTGGGCGCGTACTCGCCGTAGAATTCGGAGTTCGCGCCGAGCGTGCCGAGGAAGCTGGCCTTGTAGTCGGGGCTGCGGCCCATGAAGCCGTAGGTCATGCGGGCCCATTCGGCGATCGCGGCCTGGTCGGCCTTGAGATCCTCGATGCTGCGGGGCGTCCGGAAGAACGGATGGGTGAAACCTTCGCTCCCGGTGTCGGTCGGCGTGGTGAGGACGTCGCGGTGATCGGGGTCGTGCATCGCATCGTAGAGCCGTGCGGTCATCCGTACGGCGTTGCGGAAGGCAGGATGAGTGGTGACGTCTGTGACCTTCTCGCCGTGCAAGAAGATCTCGCGACCGTCGCGGAGACTTTCGATGTACTCATCTCCCGTCATGGGCCTGGAAACCATCTCGGCAGTGGGGGTCGGGGCCGAATTGTGCTGAATGGTCATGACTTACTCCCTCGTGTGTTCGGGACTATGCGACAACCTGCTGAGAGCGGCCGGCCGCGGCCTTACCCATCAGCCGGCCATCCGGGCCGGCTGGTCGTGCTGGGAGGTGGCAAACCAGGTCGTGCTGGACGGCGCGTCGCCGGAGCCGTCCCAGGGGACGTGACCGCCGTGGGCAGGAAGAGCGTGGAACTCACCGGTGTGGAACAGCAGCGGTCGCCCGGGGCGGACCCGGAATTCCTGCACCTCGCCCAGATAGAGGACGTGGTCACCGCCGTCGTAGTGGCGCCATGCGGTGCAGGAGACAGTGGCGAGGCAGCCTGCGAGACGCGGCGCACCGCAGCGGCTGTCGTCATCCCACTCGACCGCATGCGGAGCCAGCCGTCCCGCGAAGTGCAGCGCCACATCGTGCTGCCGTGCATCGAGGACGTTCACGGAGAAGGCGGTTTGCTCCATGAGGCGGCAAAGCCGCGAGCGCCGGTCGAGTGAGACAAGCACCAGGGGTGGGTTCAGGGACACGGCGGTGAATGCGTTGACCGTCGCGCCGTGCAGCCCGCCCTCGCGCGTACGGCAGGTCACCACCGTGACACCGGTGGCGAAGTGCCCGAGGCACCGGCGTAGTTCCCGAGGGTCGATCGCCATCTGCCACACCTTTCGTCAGGAGTGCTGGACATCGAGGGCGGTCTCGATCGGAACATCCGAGCGGGCGAGGAGCCCGGTCAGTGCCCGGTTGACCTCGGTCGTGGGATCGGGCACTCCACCGCGGCTGCGCCAGCCGACGAAGCCGTCGGGGCGAACGAGCGCTGCTCCGGCCGGGCCGATCCCGTAGGCGGCCGCGATGTCATCGCCTTGTGCGTCGACCGGCCCTGTGGCCACCGGCAGGCCATTGCGGGCCGCCGCCTGCGCCGCCTCCCGCCATGGCCGGCCCGAACCCCCGGTCAGAAGGACGAAGCCCGTTCCGAACAGGTCGAGGGTGGATTGATCGGGGGCGAGTTCGACGTGAGGTGCGCGGGTTCCAGGTTGTCCGACCGCCTGCCGGGGGTGCCCGACCAGTGTGTCGTCATCTGCCGCATCGGCATCGGGCAGGATCGCTGCCGAGTGGTAGCGGTAGCCGATTTCCATGCTGAAGTCATCCACGAGCTTCGGGACGTCCTCGGTCATCAACTCCGGCGTGACCCGGTGGCGGTAGCGCGAATAGGCCTGGTCGATCGTCAGCTCACCGACCGGGCGACGCTCGGCATCGTAGCTGGTCAGCAGTGCTTCGCCGGCTGTGCCTTGAACGACCATCGCGAGCTTCCACGCGAGATTGTGCGCGTCGTGAATACCGGTGTTGCCGCCGAACCCTCCGTTGGGTGGTACCACATGGGCCGCGTCTCCGGCGAGGAAGATCCGGCCCGCCTGGTAGCGTTCGGCCACGTCGGCGGTGGCCACCCATTCCGCGACGTCGTCGATCTGCACAGGAAGATCCGGCAGTCCGATCGCACTCTGGAGGAGTCGGGCGGCCCGTTCGGTCGTGAGCTCCGGCGTGACGTCCAAGGCGCCCGGAACGGTGGGATCACCCAGCGTGTTGACGACGAGGAACCCCGACGTCCCCGTTCGCTCGAATCGGAAGAAGCCACGCAGGGCCGGGTTGTTGACGTAGATGACGCCGAGTTCGGTCCCCTTGAGGAGTTCACGGCAGTCGGCGCGGAAGTAGATCGTCGCGCTGCGGGAGAGCCGGCCGTGCCCGCCCATCTTGATCCCGAGCTGCCGGCGGATCGGGCTGCGGTTGCCGTCGGCTGCGACGACGTACCGACTGCGAACCCGGTCGACCGCGCCGGTCCCATGGTCTCGGATGGTGGCGGTGACGCCTTCGTTGTCCTGCTCCAGGGACACAACTTCGGCGTTGTAGCGCAGGGTCGCCCCGAGGTCCTCTGCGCGATCCCGCAGCAACGGCTCCAGCGCATCCTGGGCGACGAACAGGCGGCGGGAGCAACTGAACTCGGCCACCCCTTGATTGAGGTCTGGGATATAGGACGCGACCTCGCCTTCGGCCAGCGTGCGGACCTCGTTGATACCACCGTTGGGGAAGTACCGCTCTGCCGAAAGTCGCTGGAGGGGCCGTTCGAGCCCGACCGAACGCATCAGCTCGAGAGTGCGCAGGTGCAGGTGTCCTGCACGAGGGTGGATGGCAGTGCCCGGGTGGCGCTCGACGGT
>NZ_JAYWVC010000025.1:0-64395 GCF_036281785.1 Streptomyces chiangmaiensis
CGTGGCGAGGTCGTGACCCGCGACCTGGCCCTGCCCGCCGTCGGCGGTGATCAGCGTGGACAGGATCTTCACGACGGTGGTCTTGCCGGCGCCATTGGGCCCGAGCAGCGCGAACACGGACCCCGCCGGGATACGCAGGTCGATGCCGTCGAGCACGGTCTTGTCGCCGTACGACTTGCGCAGAGCGACAGTGGAGACGGCGGCGGGCGGCTGCGGCCCCTCACCCTGGCTGGATGTGGGCATGACAGAAGAAGGCATGAAGTCCTCCCGTTCGAAGGCTGAAGTGACTGGGGAGTGGGCGAGTTGACGGGGTCGGTGCTCAGGGCCGGGCGCGGCGGATGTCGATGTTGCCCCAGCGGGTCCGGGCGCGAACCTCGACGGTGTCCTCGGTCTTCTGCGGAGGTTCGGAGTCGGCGAGCGTGTTGCGCACCTGCCCGCGCTCGGAGCTGACGTCGAGCCAGGCGGCGGTGCCCTCGCGGATACCGACCTCGATGGCGCCGTAGGAAGTCTCCAACTGGACAGTGCCTCGGGCCACTTCGCCCACGCGCAGGGTGCCGTGGGCGGTGGTGGCGGTGACCGACTCCTCGGCGCGCGCGATGTCGATGTCGCCGTGGGCGCCACTCACCCGCAGCTCGCCGGTCGCGGCGCCGACGGTCGTGGTGCCGTGCGAGTTCTTCAGAACGGCGGGTCCGTCGACGGTGCCGACGCGCAGGCTGCCGGAGCTGGTGGTGATCTCAGCCGTACCCTCGACCCGGTCCACGGTGATCGAGCCGTGCGAGGCGGTCAGCTGCAGCGGCCCGGTCGTGTCGAGGCGGACGTCGCCGGAGGAGGTCTTCACCCGGACCTCGCCGAGCCGGCCCTCGCCGAGCACCTGGGTCCAGGAGCCGGTCATGTCGACGCGCGAGCCGGTGGGCAGGTCCACCGTCACGTCGACGGCGCCGCTGGGCCCGATGATGCGGCGCTCCTTCGTCCTGACGGTCAGGACGCCGCTCGCGTAGGTGGCCTCGGTCTGCTCGGCGGCCCGAACGTCCTTGTCCCGCTTCGGGTCGCGGGGCCGCACCTCGACGAGGGTGTCGGGGCGGTCGACCGCGGTGAACCGGATGGAACCCGCGCCCACGTGGGCGGTGACCGAGATCGGTTCGGGAGTGTCGAAAGAAGGCATGGCTGTCCCGTCCTCTTGAGTCCTTGGGTCGTCCCCGCTGGTGGGACGTGGTGTCGGTGAAGTGGGGCGGGCTCGGGCGCGGTCAGCGCACCCAGCCCGTGAAGCTCTGTCCGGTGGTGCGGGTCTTCTCCGTCGTGCGCGGCTGTGGGGCGCCGTCGACCGCGGCCGACACGGCACGTACCAGCCACGCGTTGACCGACAGGCCCTCGCGGCTCGCGGCCTCCTCGGCGCGGGCCTTGAGGTGGGCCGGCAGCCGCAGGTTGACGCGGGCGGTGCCGCCCTCGTCGCCGTCGGCCGGGGCCGGGGCTTTGAACTGTTCGGCGGGCGCGGCCGGCTCCGCGGTGGCGCCGCCGCCGACGGGCGGCGGCGTCACCACGAAGTCGGGGTCCAGCCCGCGCAGCCGTACGTCGACCGAGCCGGGGGCGAGCTCGCGGGTGATCTCGTCCATCGCGGCGGAGAGCACATTGAGCATGGTCAGACGGGTCGCCGACTCCAGAGGAGCGGTGAGCCGCTCGGCCAGCTCACGGGCGTCTTCCCCGCCGGCCTCGGCGGCCACCGCGAGTTCGCGACGCAGGGTGTCGACATACGGAGTGAGGTCCATAACGCCATAGTGGCATCATCGTGGCGCCATAAGCAAGCCCACATGGCACCCCATATGGCACGCCTATGGAGGCAGCCACCCTGACCTGGGAAAAGGCACGGGGCGTGACCCTGAGCCATGGTGGCACCATCCGTGCTCAGGTGTTTTTGGGAGCCTGGAATGGCACCAGGTGGCGCCATCCGGTGCCACGCTACGTCATGTGACGCGATGTGATGGCGATCGCCACCTTTCTGGCGCGGAAGCCCGAACAACTCTGAGGAGGTCCTGCTTCCTCACCCTGGCGGGAACGCGTGGGGCCTCCTACAGCTTGGGGCATCACGAAGCATGCGCCCGGATGACTGGCACCTCACCGAAGACATCGACGACTTCAGCGGTCGGCGGAAAGCCCGGCCGCCCGTTGACCTCCCTGGTCTCCGTGCGGCAGCGCACGGGCAAGATGGGGGTTCGCCGTCGGTTTGCCGGGCAGTCCCAGCGCTGCCGTGGCCTCCGCCAAGGTCATCGCATACATGTCCACAGCCCGGCGGACGTTGGGGGCGTCCAGGCTGTCGCCGGTCACGAGACGATCGAGGTCCACGTAGGCCGAGCGGACCACCTCCATCCACCGATAGACGCGCCAGTCCTCCTGCCAGCCCTCCGTGTACTCCGCCGGCAGCGAGCGGGACCAACGCGTGAACATCCTCCCGCGGATCTCGGGACGTGTGGGAGTGAGATGCATATGGCGGACCAAGTCGTACAGCGGGTCGCCCACCATGGCCATCTCCCAGTCGATGAGCGTGAGTCCGCCCGACCGACGCACCAGATTCCAGGGGTTCAGATCGCCGTGCAGCAGGGCGGTGGACCGGTGGGTCACCCGGTGCCGGGAGAGGATCTCCCGCAGGCGTTGCGCATCAGGCAGGCCCAGGACTCGGGCCAGTTGCTGCGACTCCTTGGGCAGATTTGCCACCAGCAGGACGAGTTGCTCACTCAGCCATCCGTAGAAGCCGTCCCCGACGGGCGCCTCGCAGGACGTCGGATCAACGGGGGCACAGTCGACCTGCGTCAGGGCGCACAGCTGGTCGACCAGTCCGTCCGCCTCGTGGGGGAGCAGACCATGGACCGGATGGTTCGGTGGCCGGTCCCCTTCGGGAGGGCCGACGTATGTATGGATGGCGAAGGGATCGCCGGCGTGACTCTCGCCGAGGGCGAGCACCCTCGGGGCCATCACCGCGACACCGGACCGCTCGATGGCCGCGAGCACCGCGTGTTCGCTCAGGTAACCGCGCTCGCGACGACAGCCGGATGCCAACCTGCGCCGTACCACAACGGAACGATCGATGTCCGCCACCCGCACCACCGAGTTGAGGTGGCCGGTGCCTTTGAACACCCGGTTGGCCGGCGCGGATCCCTCGGCGAGCAATGCGTCGCGAACGGCCGAACGCGGAAAGTCAGGGTGCTCGGGAAGCCGCTCGTCCGGCTTCCACCGCAGAGCGGTGACCGTCCGGCGGACACCCCTCGCCTGCTCGCCCCGAGACGTCCGCCACCGAATGAGAACCCGCTCGATCTCGGCGACGTCCGGCACATGAGCCAGCCGAAGCGGTTCGGCCGCAGCCTGGAGAGCGCGGCTCACGCTCGCGGTCGCCGCGTCCAGGCTCTTCTGGTCCGGCGAGTTCTCCAGGGACTTCGCCGCACGCATCACATCGGGGTAGATGGACTGGGCACGCTCGAACGCGATGTAGTGACGCAGATCGCCCGCCAGGCCGTTCGCCGCCATCGGTCGGGTCGCCCGGATGGCGTTCGCCCACGCATTGATCACCTCGCCCCACTGGAACTCTGGGTACTGCATCCGGACCAGATGGGTGGCGAGGTCGTGCAGGGGATCGCCGTATGTCGCGAGCTCCCAGTCCACACAGATCAGGGGCGGGTCACCGCGGTAGGTGACGATCACATTGTCCCGGTGCAGATCCGCGTGGAGCAGGCTGAACGGCCTCCGGACCATGAGTGGCACTCGCTCGGCCAGCCGGATCAGCGCGTCCTCGGGGATGCCGAGTGCGGCGAACAGTCCGCCGAAGGCAGTCCAATTGGGCTGACGGATCTGTCGGTCAGCCAAAAGGGCCAGCGTCCTCAGAAAGCCCTGACTGTCCTTGTCGTTGCGCGGCCACCCTTCGGGCAGTCGCGGCAGCGCCTCCCTGCGCACCTGCGACATCTGGGCGAGCAGTCCTGCCAGTGCGTCGATCAGCAACCCGTCGACCGGCTTGCCGTTGGGACAGACAGTGGACAGCGGGACACCTTCCACAAAACTGTGGATGGAAGCCCCCCGCCCGCGGGCCAGACAGATGGGAACGTGCGGAAGTTCCCCTTTGATGGCGTCGAGGATCTCCGCCTCGTCCCGCCAGGTCCTGATGACGACCGGCAACGCTTCGGGTCTGCGCATGCGCACGGTCACATTCGTGCCCGGCTTGCGTCGCACGTGGCGCGCCATGGCCTCGGTAAGGGGCAGCACATAGTTCCGGTTGTGATGACCCCCGGTCATCACCCCGCCCAGCTTTGCCTGGCCCACGAACTCGTCGTAGGCGTCACCGGCGGCCCATCGCCCCCATAAGGCGTGCCGGGGAACGGGAGGTGCGCCCACGGGCCTCTCCTGTTGCTCAAGTTGCGGCAACATTAGCGGCAACCGGAACCGCGCACCTTCCGGACTGGTCTCAACGACGTAACGGGTCGCGATGATGCAAGGCGGCGTGCCGCCATTACGGCGAGTCGGTCACCCGATGCGGAAGTCAGACCGAGAGCAGATCCCACAGCGAGTCGAACCACGACTGCATACTGTCGACGAACGTCGAACCAGGTGAGTTCGGGTCGCGGTCCCTGATGTGGTGGGTGAGCGTGGCGCCGAGTCCGATCACATCGAGCGCCTCGATCTCCTTGCCGCTGTCCAGGACGATGGGCCGCTCGCTCATGTTCGCCATCCTGATGTCTCAGGCCTGAGCGCGCAGCGTCCGCAGCACCGGTTCGAGCGACTCCACGACGACCTCGGCCCCCGCGCTCCTCAACCGCTTCTCCTTGTCGTGGTTGCGTGCGAAGCCCAGGAACGAGACTCCGGCGTCCTGAGCGGCATAGAAGTCCGAGGGGGTGTCTCCGATCATCAGGGATGCGGAGCGATCGGCCCCCATCGCGTTCAGGGCCTGGTTGAGGCAGTGCGGATGAGGCTTCAGCAGGTCGAGGTCGAGGGTGCGGCCGAAGACATAGGGCGCGAAGCAGGAGGCCAGTTCGCGCCTGGTCAGGTATTCGGACGCCACCCGGGCCGAGTTGTTGGTCGCCACGGCGAGCTGACCGCCGAGGGCGCTCCAGGTACGGATCAGCGGGTCCGCGTACGGCGTCGGCATGGCAGACGCCACCGCCTGCAACTCCTGCTGGGTGAGCCGCCCCTCCAACTCGGTCACCAGATCGCTCTGCGGATGTCGTCGATGGATCGTCTCGAGAACGTAGTGCGGGTCCGGATGGACCCGTTCCTCCTCGGTCAACAGGTCCCGCAGACCCCGGCTTTCGAGCCATGAGACCAGTCGGCGCGCCACGTCCTCGGCTGCATGCCCGGCGAAAAGCCGACATATCGGGCCATCGAAATCGAAGAGCACATAACGCACTCCGGCGATCAACTTCCGCAGATTCTCTGTCTCTTCTGCCACCTGTTCAGTCTGCGTCGTATCAGAAGTCACTAGGAGAGTGTCAGGTCCGTCGTGATGGTTTCCCAGAGGGCGTCGAACCACTTCTGGGACTGCTCGACGAAGGCCGCGTCCCGGTGGCCCGTCCGGCGTTCGAAGGAGAAGAGGAGCGACTCGCTACCCAGGGCGTCGTACATCTCGAGGGTCTGGCTGTACACCTCCTCCTCTCGCTTCGTGAGCATGTAGTAGGCGATCAAGGCCTCCGACCCGTTGAGGAGGTACAGCTTCACCGGCGGAGTGAAGGGCAGAGCGCGGAACGTCACGCGTACGTCGATGTTGTGCGACGAGCGCAGGGCCTGGAGGTTGTGGCGCAGGACGTGACCCTGGGCGTTCCGCTGGCCCAGCCAGCGCTTGTGGACCAGGTCCTCCTCGCCACGGCCGTCGACCGGGACAGGGAACGCCAGGTTGATGTCCCGGGACGGCAGCAGAATGCGCGCGTCGATGGACTCCGGGTGAATGCGGCCCTCATGGATCAGTCGCACCGGCTCACCCAGCGCCAGCATCAGCGTCTCGGCGGTCAGGCAGGCAGCGTCGATGCGGACGTGCGGTGCCGCGAACGCCGCCGCGAGCCTCGGGGCGAGAGCGACCATCGTCGGCTGTGGGTCGCCCCTGACCGGCGGCGGCTCGGCGATCCTGGGCGGGCTGCCCTTGCTGACGTTGCTCAGCAGGCCGGCCTCCTGGAGGACGCGCAGGGCCTGGCGGACCGTGCCCCGCTCCACGCCGAACTCCTCGGCCAGCTCGGCCTGTGTGGGCAGGCGGTCTCCTGCCTTCAGCTCGCCGGCGCGGATGCGACCCCGCAACGCGTCGGCGATCTCCTGGGGCGAGAGCCTTCTGCTGCCGTTCATTGCGACGTTCTCCTGAGTCACGACCAAACGCTACAACCTACCTCCATCTATGTGGAGTTGTCTGATGGTTGTTTATACGTATAGACCAACTGGGGATAACTCCAATGAAGTTGGTTGCCAACTTAAGAGTGTTGGCGGAGGTTTTGCCTCCTCTCGCACACCATCCGCAGGTAGTCACCCCATGCAGACGGTTCGCTCCTCCTCGCCCCGCCCTCCGGATCGCCGAGATCCACCCACCCGGAAAGAGGTGCCACCATGCCCGCCATAGCCCTTCTCTCCGCTCTCTTCGTCGTCGGATTCGACCAGTTCGTCCAGTGGAAGTACGGAACGATGGGCATCCTCGGCCTGCTGCTGCTGACCGTCGGCATCAAGGCCAAGAGCCCCACCTGCAGCTCCGTCGGGGCGGTCGTCCTCGCCCTGATGGTCGCTCAGCCGGCCCTCTGACCAGGCCTTCGGGAGACCGTCCGAGCGACTTGGGGGATCGGCTAGTCGCCGAACTCCAGGTCCGAGCTGATGGTCTCCCACAGGGCGTTGAACCACAGATGGGACTGCTCCACGAAGGTGGTGTCCCTCAGGCCCGTTCCCTGCGCGAAAGGGAACAGCATGGACCGCGTGCCCACCGCGTCGTACATCTCCAGGTACTCGTGGTCGATCTCCGCACCGCGGCGCGTCACCGTGTAGTACGCGAACAGCGCCTCCGCCCCGTTGAGCAGATACAGCTTCACCGGTGGGGTGAAGGGCAGCGCCCGGAAGGTGACATCCACGTCGATGCCGTGCGTGCTGCGCAGCGCCAGCAGGTTGTGTTTGAGGACCTGGCCCTGCGCGTTCCGCTGCGCCAGCCAGCGCCGGCGCAGCCGGCCGTCGTCGGTGTCCTCCACCGGCGTGGGGAACGCCAGGTCGATCCGGCCGCTCGGCAGCAGCACGCGCACATCGACCTTGGCCGGTTTCATTCGCCCCGCGTGAATCTCGCGCAACGGCTCGCTCATCGCGAGCGTGAGCGATACCGATGTGAGGCAGAGGGCGTCTATCTCCACATGCGGAGCCGTGAAGGCCGCGGAGATCCGTGGGGCGAGCGCCACCATCGTGGGCTGCGGCGATGCCTCCGGGCCGCCCGCTGCACCGCCCACGTGCGGTGCGACGGTCGCCGGGCTTCCCTTGGACACATTGACGAGCAGATGCTCCGACTGCAGGATGCGCAGCGCCTGGCGCACCGCCCCCCGCTCCACGCCGAACTCGTCCGCCAACTTGGCCTGTGTAGGCATGCGCTGGCCCGGTCGCAGCACTCCGGACCTGATCCGGCTGCGCAGCTCGTCGGCCACGTCATGGTGCGACCTCTGTGGCCGCTGTGACCTCTTCCGCCCGTTGACGGCGGCGTGTTCCGGCTCCACGACCAAACACTACAACTTCACGCCATCTTTGGGCAGTTCAGAGAAAGGTGGTTATGAGACGACTCCAAGCGGAGATAAGTGAGGTGAAGTTGGTCGCCAACTTCGGCAAGTTGAGCGAGCTTGAGCGCTCTTGGCCAGGAAGACGACTGACCGAACTCCCTTCCGGAGGGGAGCCGGGAGCTCGGTCGGTCCGCACCACCCGCACCATCACAACCACAACTGAATCGCTACGGATGAACAGCAAGAAGAGCCACCTCCCGCACGGAAGGAGTGCCACCGAAGAGATCGGCTGCTGAGTCCGCGAGGGTTCAGAAGATGTCCGGGCACCACGGTCGCCTGGACGTACGCAGCAGGGCGTCGGCGACATGGGCGGCGCCCTCTTGCTGTTCCCGCACACGCCCGAGCGCCGCGAGGCGCACGGCGGACTCGTCCCCCAGCCACAGGGTCGCCAACTCGGCGACGGGCAGAATCAGCTGGGGTTCCAGGTCGGTCGGCGCGCACTTTGCACCGTCCGGGCCGGCCTCCAGCCGATAGCGGCCGCCGGTCAGTCCGGCCTCGTCCACGACCTCGAGGACGAGCGTGCCGGAACCGCCGTACGTCCGCGCCTCCAGGGCCCGTACGACGTCCAGGATCCGCACCCACAGCCAGTCCGCATACGTGGTGAGGCGGGCCGCACGCGGGTCCGGCAGGAGGTGCGGCAGCAGGTCGTCGGGCGCCCGGCGGCCCGACTTCACCGTGGTGACCCAGTCGATCGAGCAGAGATAGTGCCACAGGGCGCGCTCGGCGGCCGGGCTGGTGGTGATCAGGTTCTTGACGCTCGCGGTGTTCAGGGGCCGCTTGTCGTCGCCCCAGTGGTCGTCGCAGACATAGGCGGCGAGACCCTCGACCTCACCGGACGGGGACCGGTAGACGGCGAGGAAGGGCTGGGTCCACGGCCGTGCGTCCAGGCGGATCGCACCCGTGGTGACCTGCCACCAGCGCTCGCTGCGGTTGATCACGCCGGGCCGGGTGCGGCGGAGGCGTTCGTGGAGCTCGGGCCCGAGCTTGCGCACGTCGGAGCCGTCGACCAGGTCGATGCGGCCGCCGTCGTCCGGGGTGGGGCGGTGGCGGTCGAGACCGGTGCGGGGGACGTCGATGGTCCACTCGGCGCTGTGGGTGGCGGGGCCGAAGCCGTAGCGGCCGTAGATGGGGTACTCAGCGGCGATCAGCGTGGCGACGACGTCGCCGCGCTCCTTCGCGGCAGCGAGGTCGAGGGCCATCATGCGGCTGAGGATGCCGCGGCGGCGGTGGGTGGCCGTGACGGAGACGTTGGTGATGGCGTCGGCGGGGACGGGCGCGCCTCCGACGGCGGTGAGCTCCTGGGGGAAGGAGCGGAAGGTGGCCACGACGGGGGCCCCGCCGCTCGAGCGAAGCGGGGAGTGGGGGTCGAAGGCTGCGAGCGTACGGGAGGGGATGAGGTACGTGCCGAGGTCGGCGACGTCGTGGTCCGAGAGGTCCGGGGGGCGGAGGAAGCCGGTGTTGAGCGCACGGTTCCATTCCCGGATCTCGGGCTCGGTGATCGGGCGTACCTCGATGTCTTCGGCGCGGCGGGTCATGGCCCCACGCTAGGGGTACGGCGAATCGGGTGTCGCGCGGGTTTCGGCGGCCTACCCTCGCCATACCCCTGTCCCGGGGCCGGACTCGGACTCCAGGAACGGCCCCGCCAGTGCTGTGGCCGGAAGGGTTCGCCGGTGAACCCTTCCGGTCGCAGCACTAGAACACCGCCCGTATCTCCCCCACCTCGCGGCTCCCGCCCAGCAGCGGTGCCCGGCCGATACGGTCCACCACCGGGGCCTCCACGCCCATCAGGGTCAGGCCGCGGGACAGTATCGGTCCCAGCGCCCGGGACGCGCCGTCGTCCACCTTGAACGCCAGGGCCCGGCCGTCGGGGAGGGCCACCGCCTGGACCGCCTCCGCGCCCATCTTCGACAGGGCGCCGGGGATCTCCCGCATGAGCCAGGTGTCGGGGCGGCGCGTACCGGCCACGTACTCCGGGTGCGCCCGCATCGCGTCGGCCACGCGGCGTTCCGCCGTGCCCGGTTCCGCCAGCACGAAGGACCGGAAGGCGCGGGCCAGGCCGGTGAGGCTGATCGCCATCAGCGGGGCGCCGCAGCCGTCGGTGCCGACCGCCGCGACCGGCTCCCCGGCCACCTCCTCCACCACCGAGTGGATCAGCTGCTGCAGCGGGTGTCCGGGGTCGAGGTACGAGTCGAGCGGCCAGCCCCGCAGCGCGCACACCGCCAGCATCGCCGCGTGCTTGCCCGAGCAGTTCATGGCGAGGCGCTCACGCACGGCACCGGACGCCAGGTACGCCTCCGCCTCGGCCGAGTCCAGCGGCAGGTCGGGCGGGCACTGGAGGTGCTCTGCGGTCAGGCCGTGCTCGGCCAGCATCGTGCGCACCAGGTCCAGGTGGAACGCCTCGCCCGAGTGGCTCGCGGCGGCGATCGCCAGCCGCTCCCCGGCCAGCTCCAGGCCCGCCCGCAGCACACCGGCCGCCTGCATCGGCTTGTTGGAAGAGCGGGGGAAGACCGGCGAGGAGACATCTCCGAGCGCGTACTCCACGGAACCGTCCGCACCGAGCAGTACCAGGCTCCCCCGGTGCCGTCCCTCGACGAACCCGGACCGCACCACCTCGGCGAGCACCGGGGGCACGGCGGAGAAGGCGGATTCGGCGGGCAGGACGGTCTGGGCGGAAGTCGACATGGGTGCTTGCCTTCGCGACGGGGACCCGCACCTTCACCCGGATGCCGCCGGGGTACCGGGGCCGCCGCGCACACTCGGGGACCCCGGGTTCGCCGGGGCCCTCCGCGTCACATGAGCAGGTCGTCTACTTGTGCTTCTCCCTCACGGTACCTGCGTGCGATCTCGGCGCTGCAATCGTCCGCCGTGCGCTGCAGCCGCTGCCGCCTTCGGGAGACCTGCCGCTCGTACCGTACGAGCCGCCCCATGCCCGCCCCCAACTCGTCGTCGGTGCGCGCCTGGAGGTCCGACAGCTCGACCTCGGCGAGCATCTCCGCCGCCAGCCGCCGGTACTCCTCGCTCTGCGGTGTACAGACCGTCACATGGCGGGCCGAGGAGCGGTGGCGGGCGGGCGCGTCCCTGAGGATCTCCGGCAGCCGCTTCACGACCTCCTCGGGGGCCCGTCCGCCGCGCCGGGCCAGTTCGGCCCGCAGGATGTCGATACGACCCTGGAGCAGCCGTCGTACGTAGCTGAGATCGGCTTCGTCCCGCTGGGCGTCGCGGCGCAACGCGCGCAGTTCGGTCAGCCGCAGCGCGGACAGGTCGTGCCCCGGCGGAGCGTCCGCGGGCAGCGGGCTGTCCGTGCGCTGCACGGGAGCCCGGCACTCCCCGGCACTTCCCGAACGGGCGGGCGCCGCAACCCCGGGTCGCCGCCCGGTACCCGCTGTGCTCATGTCCTTACCGTCCCCTCGACCGGCGCGGCACCCCCCACGGATGCGCCGCAACACACTCATCGTGCCACCCAAGGTGCCGCTATGTGACCGAGTGCCCCTGATCTGCCCCGGATGGAGGGTTACGGGCCGATAAGAATGCTCTCGTAAGAGATCACAAACAGGGGCGTGAAACACCCCGGACGGACGGCCGCGCGAGGTCCCGCGGGTACCGTCGGCCCCTTCCCGGCGCTGCCGGGCGGCACGGCATGATGGTTTCCATGCGTGCGGTGGTGCAGAGGGTGGACGGCGCGAGCGTCGTCGTGGACGGCGAGACGGTCGGCGAGATCAGCGGCGAGGGACTGTGCGTGCTCGTCGGGGTCACGCACGAGGACACCAAGGAGAAGGCGGCCCAGCTGGCCCGCAAGCTCTGGTCGATCCGCATGCTGCAGGACGAGCGGTCCTGCTCCGACATCGACGCGCCCCTGCTGGTGATCAGCCAGTTCACGCTCTACGGCGATGCCCGCAAGGGCCGCCGCCCCACCTGGAACGCGGCCGCCCCGGGCGATGTCGCCGAGCCCCTTGTCGACGAGGTGGTCGCCCGGCTCCGCTCGCTGGGTGCGACGGTGGCGACGGGCCGGTTCGGAGCGCAGATGCGCGTCTCGCTGACGAACGACGGCCCGTTCACCGTGCTGCTGGAGATCTGAGCCCTACGGTTCGACGATCACTTCCTGGGCCGCCGCCGTCGAGTCGGCGACCAGGCGGGCGTCGACCGGCACGTTCCGTTTGACCAGGGCGAGGGCGACCGGACCCAGTTCGTGGTGGCGCACCGAGGTCGTCACAACGCCGATCTTGCGGCCGTCCGGTCCGTCGTCCGCGAGACGCAGTTCGGTGCCGTGCGGCGGCAGGTGCACCTCGCTGCCGTCCAGGTGGAGGAAGACCAGCCGGCGCGGCGGCTTGCCCAGGTTCTGCACCCGGGCGACCGTCTCCTGGCCCCGGTAGCAGCCCTTCTGCAGGTGCACCGCCGTGCCGATCCAGCCCAGTTCGTGCGGGATGGTGCGGTGGTCGGTCTCGAAGCCGAGGCGGGGGCGGTGGTGCTCGACCCGCAGCGCCTCATAGGCCAGCAGGCCCGCGGCCGGGCCGTTCTTCTGCCCGTACGACTCGAGTTCCGCACGCGGAAGGAAGAGGTCACGGCCGTACGGCGTCTCGCGGACCACGGCACCCCCGGGCGCCTCGGCGATCGAACCGGCCGGCAGATGCACGACCGCGAAGTCGTCCGTCCGGTCGGCGACCTCGACGCGGTAGAAGAACTTCATCGACTCCAGGTAGGCGACGAGCGCGTCCTGAGTGCCGGGCTCGACATGGGCCCAGACCGTCTCGCCGTCGTCCACCAGATACAGCGCGTGCTCGATGTGGCCGTGCGCGGAGAGGATGAGCGCCTCGGTGGCCTGGTTCGGGGGCAGCTCGCTGACATGCTGGGTGAGCAGCAGGTGCAGCCAGCTCAGCCGGTCCTCGCCGCTGACGGTGACGACGCCGCGGTGCGAAAGGTCCACGAATCCGGAGCCGTCGGCGAGGGCACGCTGCTCGCGGAACAGGTCGCCGTAGTGGGCGGCGACGCCTTCGTCCACGCCCTCGGCGGGGACGGCACCGGGCAGGGCCAGCAGGGGACTCTTCATGGGTCCAGCCTACGACGGGGTAGTTGAACTCTTGAGCGAGCAATCCTGGCAGCGGCCGAAGATCGCGAAGTGCTTCATGTCCGTCTCGAAACCGAACGTGTCGCGAAGCTTGGCGGTGAACTCCGCCGCCACGTCGAGGTCCGCCTCGATGACGTTCGTGCAGTCACGGCAGACCAGGTGCAGGTGGTGGTGCCGGTCCGCGAGGTGGTACGTCGGCGCCCCGTGCCCGAGGTGGGCATGGCTGACCAGACCGAGCTCCTCGAGAAGCTCCAGGGTCCGGTAGACCGTGGAAATATTGACCCCCGACGCCGTCTTCCTCACCTCGCAGAGGATGGCGTCGGGGGTCGCGTGCTCCAGGGTGTCCACGGCTTCGAGCACGAGTTGCCGCTGCGGGGTCAGCCGGTAGCCGCGCTGCCGCAGATCACTCTTCCAGTCGGTGCTCACCACACTGGAAAGTCTAGAACTACTTGAAGAATGCGATCCCGTCGTCCGGAAGGTCGTCCGGGAGGGCCTTCGCCCAGCGCTCGACGTCCTCCGGGGTGACGACCTTCTTCAAGTGGGCCGACATGTACGGGCGCAGCGGCACCTCGGGTGTCTGCTTCTCGCCCACCCACATCAGGTCGCTGCTGACATACCCGTACAACCGCTTGCCGCCGCTGTACGGACCCGATGCGGCCGTCCGGGCGACGGCGTCCGTGGCGAGCTCGATCTGCGGCTTCTTCTCGGCCAGCTCGCCGTACCAGACCTCGACGACTCCGTCGTTGCGGACCATGGTGGCCTCGACCTTGCGGTCCGCGTCGATCCGCCAGAAGCCCGACTCGCTCTCCAGCGGCCTGACCTTGTTCCCCTCGCCGTCCAGCACCCAGGTGTGGGAGTGGTACTCCAGGAAGTCCCGTCCGTCGTGGGTGAAGACGGCCTCCTGCCCGAAGTTGCACTTCTCGGAACCGGGGAAGTCGTGCACGCCCGCCCCGGCCCAGTTGCCGAGCAGGAAGGCCAGGGGGACGAGGCCCTTGTGGAGGTCGGACGGGATCTCGATCATCAGCAGCTTTTCGTCGTGGAGGTCGTGTACGTCAGGGGTGCGGGGGTCAGCGCTGGCCCTCGTACAGCTTCTTCACGGTCAGTCCGGCGAAGGCAAGCACGCCGACGCAGACCAGGACCAGCAGGGTTTCGAAGAAGATCTCCACGGGTGCTCCTCGGTTGAGCAGGGTGCGGTATGTGCACAGGGCTGGGCCCCAGCTTAGTCGGCCGGGGCCCGGCCCTCTTGGCGAGGTGCCCGCAGGCTCAGTCGAGCAACTCGGTCTGCAGGGTCACCGTCTGCTGGAAGGGCACGGCGGGGGTGGTGCCCTTGCGGGACTGGATGATCACGGCAAAGACGTCACCAGCGCGGAGGTAGGCCTCGCGGACCTGCTGGGCGCCGTACGGCTTGGGCTCGACGTAGACGGAGCGGGAGATGTCCCTGATCCGGGCCTCGCCCGGGAAGGCGCTGTCCATGACGGAGTCGTGGGCGTCGCGGACCGCGTACTCGAGACTGTTGAAGCTGGCGAACTTGTTCGAGCCGAGGTCGTCCACAACGGTCGCGGTGTCGAAGTGGAGCAGGTAGATCCGTGTGTGCGTGCCGTCCTCAGTGGTCCAGCCCCGGGCGGCGATGTGCCGCAGACCGTGGTCGGTCAGCCGCTGGCCGAACTCCTTGCGGTCCTGCTTGCTCGTGTACTCCGCGAGAAAGTCCTCGGTCGGCAGCCAGCCGTCCGTCCCGCGCAGCGCTTTGTCCTCCCGGGCTCCCGCGGGGGCGGGCAGCACGAGGGCACGCAGGTCGGCGTGGTGCGAGCCGGCCACGTTGGCCTCGGCGAACGGGCGGGGGCTGCCGGACGGCAGCGGCGGCCGGACGATCTCAGGGAAGGTCCAGCGCCCGTCCGCCTCGGTGGCGAGGCCGGGCACGTCCGTACGGTCCATGCTCGTGATGCCGAACGCCGTGGACGCACCGACCGCCGCGAAGACGGCGACGGCCGCGGTCCAGCGCAGCACGGCCCGCAGCACCCGGCGGTCCTTCTTCATGGGCGGCGATCCGGCGCCGGCGAACGCGTCGGGACCGCCGGCCACCGCCGGAGCCGCCTCGGACACGGGCGCGGCCACCTGCTGCGTGGCGACGGCACCCGGCGGGCTCGCCGGCACCGCCGGGTGATCCGTGGTCTGCTGCTCGGTCATACCGCCTCCCCGGGGTCCCCGATACGGTCCAGTTGTGCGCGGAGCAAGGCCGCCGCCCCCTTCTTGTCCAGCGGCTTGACCCCGGACACGGTGGCGCTGACCAGGACGTCGCCCTCGTACGCGGAGCAGACCATCAGGTCGAGCTTCTCGTCGCGGTCCGTCGGCGGCAGAAAGCAGCGGGCGTTCTTGTGGCCCTCGATCGTCGGCCCGGCCCGGAACACCTTCATGGCGCCGAGGAACTCCTGCTGAAAGGCCGCGATGGAACGCACCGTCCGCCGGCTCTCCATCCGGGACAGCACGATCTCGACGGTGAAGGCGTCCTGCGCGTACGCGGTGGAGCCGGACGCGCTCGTCGAACTGAGGTAGCTGCGCATCGCCATGCCCTGGATGTGCTGCCTGTCGATCTCCTTCTCCAGCCGCAGCCGCTGGGAGCGCGGCAGGTTGCGGAGCGACTCCTTGCGCAGCTCGGTGGCCTGCCCACCGCTCAGCTCGGCGTCGGAGCCGAACTCGCCCATGTCCGGACCGCGGCCGTAGCCGCTGGTACCGAAGGGCAGCAGCATGCCCTTGAGGCCGGTGGCCTCGGTCTGGACCTTCTTGTCCGCCTCGGTCTTCGGCAGGCGCCAGACCGGCGCGCCGGGGTCACGCTCGGCGTTCTGCACGGTGACCACGGTGTAGCCGGCGCCGCCGAGCACCGCGGCGAGCAGCACGACACATCCGGCGATCGCACCGACGCGCCGACGGCGGGCGGGGCGCGCGGTTGCGGGTACGGCCGTCGCCGGCGCCACGGGCGGCTCTCCGGTCGGGGCTACGAACCCCGCCTGTCCGGCCTCGTCCACCGGGCCGGCGGGCACGGGATTCTGCGGGTTCTCGCTCACAGCCGTCCCATCTGCCGCTCGGCCAGGCTCATGATCTCCTTCTTGGTGATCGCTTTGGTGTCGGCGACGAAGATGTCCACGGCGATGTCACCACGCCAGGCGTGCGCCTCGGCCGAGTACATCGCGAGGTAGCCCGGCTTCCGGTCGGGCGTCGAGTCCACGTATGCCATGCCGTCGCCGGTACCGGGGATCGGCCAGCCGTGCGAGCCGGATTCCCGTTCCGCCCAGTACACCTGGTTCTCCGCCTGATCCACGGCGTCCATGTCCTCCTCCTGCCGGTACTGCACGAGGCGGATCTCGACATAGTGCGTGTCGCTCGTCCGCCAGGAGGTGATGGCCGCACGCCGGAACTCGCTCGCGATCTGGTCGGTGAAGGCCTCGTCCGGCTTCTCGTAGTTCTCCGCGTACGCGAGGAGGGCCATCCAGCCGTCGTCACCCACCGGGTGCGGGGCGTTCCGGGCTCCGCTCGGGCGTGAGATCAGCAGCTTGCGCAGGTCGCCGTCGGTCTTGACGCGTCGGTCCTGTGCGGCCGACAGCGGCTCCGCCCCTCCCTTGGCCTGCTTGACCACAGGCTGGGACAGCGGCGGCAACGGGGTGGGTGTACGGCCCGCCTGCTCGACGTAGCCCGTGCAGGTTCCGGCGACGACGCCGAGCACGGCGGCACCGGCGAGGAGCATGGCGGTCCGGCCGCGCCGACGACGGCGGGGTGCGTCGTCCATGGACCCGTCCGGTGCCCGCCCCGGTCCTCCGGCCGGGCCCTCGGCACCCTCCGGCAGCTGCGCCTCCGCAGTTTCCGGTGCCACGACGGGACTTTCCGGCCGTTCTTCGGGTCTTTCCTGTTGTTCCAAGACGTCCCCCCACAGAACGTGAAGCGCGATCTTGTGTCCGCGCTTCACAGGAGACCCATGGGTAACGTTCGGAGTTGTAAGGGAGTTGATTACGATTCGGGCATGGCGAAAAAGCTCGTGATCAAAGCGACGGCAGGATCGGACGCACCCGAGCGCTGCTCCCAGGCGTTCACTGTGGCGTCCGTGGCGGTGGCCAGTGGAGTCGACGTCTCGCTCTGGCTGACCGGTGAGTCCTCGTGGTTCGCGCTGCCGGGCCGTGCCGCGGAGTTCGAGCTGCCGCACGCGGCGCCGCTGCCCGACCTGCTCGATGCGATCCTCGCGGCCGGGCGGGTCACCCTGTGCACGCAGTGCGCGGCCCGTCGGGACATCACGGAGAAGGACGTCATCGACGGCGTACGGATCGCCGGCTCCCAGGTGTTCGTCCAGGAGGCGCTGGCGGACGACACACAGGCACTGGTGTACTAGCGGTCCGCGCTGCCGGAGGAGCCGCCCCGGGCGGGAACTAGTGCCGCTTCTTCCCGTCCAGCTCGTCCCACCACTCGTCGGACTTGGGGTCCCCGGAGGGGTCGTCCCACCAGCGGTCCTCAGGGCCGCGCCGGTTCGCCACCATGGCGGCCAGCGGCGGAATCACCATCGCGACGAGGCACATCCCCACGGCTGCGGGGATCGACCAGATCCGCACGACTCCCCAGGCCAGGACGAACATACCGATGCACGTCCCCATCATGGCGAAGTAGATGTGACGCCGTCGTGCGTACATACTTCAAGGCTATGCCCGGACATGCCGAAGGGCCGCACCCCTGCCGGCAAGTGTCCAACCCCCGGCGGATGCGGCCCTTCAGCCGTACACGTACGGTCCCTCGGACCGTCGTGGAGTGACCGTCAGACGGCGATCGCGACCTCCGCGAGGCCGCCCGTCCGCGCGACGACCGTACGGTCCGCGGTGGCGCCCGGCACCAGGGCCCGGACGGTCCAGGTCCCCTCGGCCGCGTAGAAGCGGAACTGTCCGGTCGCCGAGGTCGGAACCTCGGCGGTGAACTCGCCGGTCGCGTCCAGCAGGCGCACGTAGCCCACCACGGGCTCGCCGTCGCGGGTCACCTGACCCTGGATCGTGGTCTCACCGGGCTTGATCGTCGAGGCGTCGGGGCCGCCGGCCTTCGCTCCACACATGGCTCTTCCTTAGGGGTAGGTCCGGGGATCCGGGAATTACTTGGCGGCGCCGAGCTCGATCGGGACGCCGACGAGCGAGCCGTACTCGGTCCAGGAGCCGTCGTAGTTCTTGACGTTCGGGACCTCGAGCAGCTCGTGCAGGACGAACCAGGTCAGCGCGGAGCGCTCACCGATGCGGCAGTAGGCGATGGTGTCCTTGGCCAGATCGACGCTTTCCTCGGCGTAGAGCACCTTGAGGTCCTCGTCCGACTTGAAGGTGCCGTCGTCGTTGGCGTTCTTCGACCACGGGATGTTGCGGGCGGTCGGGATGTGGCCCGGACGCTGCGACTGCTCCTGCGGCAGGTGTGCCGGGGCGAGCAGCTTGCCGGAGAACTCGTCGGGCGAGCGGACGTCGACCAGGTTCTGCACGCCGATCGCGGCGACCACCTCGTCGCGGAAGGCGCGGATGGACGTGTCCTGCGCCTTGGCCCGGTAGTCGGTGGCCGCGCGCTCGGGCACGTCGGAGCCGTCGACCAGCTCGCGTGCGTCCAGCTCCCACTTCTTGCGGCCGCCGTCGAGCAGCTTGACGCCCTCGTGGCCGTAGAGCTTGAAGTACCAGTAGGCGTAGGACGCGAACCAGTTGTTGTTCCCGCCGTAGAGGATCACCGTGTGGTCGTTGGCGATGCCCTTCTCCGACAGGAGCTTCTCGAAGCCGGCCTGGTCGATGAAGTCGCGGCGGACCGGGTCCTGGAGGTCCTTGGTCCAGTCGATCCGGATGGCGTTCTTGATGTGGTTCTTGTCGTAGGCGGAGGTGTCCTCGTCGACCTCGACGATGGCGATGGTCGAGTCGTCCAGGCGCTCCTGCAGCCAGTCGGCGTCGACCAGGACGTCGCTGCGGCTCATGCTCTATCTCCTCCGGGGCAGTTGCGGCGGTGTCTGCGAGTCGAGGTGCGGGTACGCGGATTCGCGGTGGCGTACACGGCGCACGGATGGCCCGGCATCAGGACCAGGGCCGGCGATACGGGAGTCCGCTCTCCCGTTCAGGAAGTGCGACAGAGCATGGCGGCGACACGGCACAGGTCTACTGCCCGCCGCTTCGTGAGATCCGCCTGTCGCTGCATATGTCGATCGTAGGGAGGGACCGCCGGGCGTGTCACCGGGGTGTCGAATGGTGAGATGCGATCGTCCGCAATATGGGAAAGAGGGCCCGACAGACCTGCCGCCGCACGGCCTCCGGGCATCCCCGCGCCCCGCCCCATCTGCGGTACGGACGAGATGTCTCGCCTTTCGGACGCCCGGAGCCCACCGGGCGTCGTCCTACCCGGCCAGCTTGACGTCCGAACCCTTCACCGTGACCTCGACGCCGCCCTTGGCCGCCCGCACCGTGTCGACCCTGATGCCGCCGGGCAGCTGGTCGATCGCCTGCTGGAAGTCGGTGATGGCCCGGACCCGCCCCTCGGCCGGCTGGACGCCCCCGAACTTCGGCAGCGCGTCGGCGTGCACCATCACGGTCTTGCCCTGCACCGTCACCGAGCTGAGCACATAGATCGGGTTCGGCAGCGTCTTGCCCAGGACCGTTGCCTCGATCGCGACCTTGATCTTGCCGTTGCCGCCGTCCGAGAGGCCGACGACGCGGGCGGTGACGCCGGGCGCCACCTGGGTGGACTCGGACTTGGCGGTCCTGAGCAGTTCGTCGTAGGCGATGAGCGCGCTGCCGGTGGCGGTGGCCGCGGTCGCGGAGCTGTAGTCCCCGGTGAACCTCACACCCTTCATGTCCGCGTTCAGATCGTCTATACGGATCTTCTCGCCGTCGCCGGTGGGGGCCTCGTAGTTCCTGATGCCGACCTCGACGTCGTCCAGTTCGCCGCCGGCCACCTGGGTGAGGAAGGGGAAGCCCTTGATGGACACGTCCGGGGTCTCGGCCAGGCTCTCGGATGTCTTCAGCTTGTCCGCCGCCTCGCTCTCCGCGAAGTGGACCGCGACACGGTCCACGATCACGAAGAGAACGCCCAGGATCACGGCGACGATCAGCAGTATCCGGAGTGCGCGCATGCTCGGTGCTCCCCCACCTCGGCGATCGGTGACGACCTGGGTGACCGTCAAGCGCGACTGTAATCCCGTACGGGCCGGCGTCCGCCGAATTGTCGATCACCTGTGACACGGACTGGTGCTGTGGCCGGAAAGGTTTGCCGGTGAACCTTTCCGGCCACAGCACTGGCTAGCCGATGGCACGCCCCAGCAGATAGATCACCGGAGCCGCCGCCGTCAGCGGCAGGGCGACGCCCGCCGTGAAGTGGACGAAGCGGGAGGGGTAGTCGTAGGAGGCGACCCGGTGGCCGATCAGCGCGCAGGCGCCCGCGCCCAGGCCGAGGAAGGCACCGGACGTGCCCAGGCCCGTGGCGTCCCCCATCGCGATGCCCGCGCCCGCCGCCGCCAGCAGGGCCACGACCACCGAGGCCGCGGTCGGCAGCGGCAGCACCCGCGCCAGGACCGCCACGGCGACGGCGACGGCGCCGACGGTGACGGCGTCCGGCTCGGCCGCGAGGTACCCGGCCGCGATGATCGACAGGGCGGCCGAGGCGACGGTCGCCATCAGGCCGTGCATCCGGGTGTCCGGGTCGGCGTGCGACCGAAGCTGCAGGACGAGGGCGAGCAGCACCCACACGCCGGCGCCGACGATCGCGGCGGGCGCCTGCTCGCGGCCGGCCACGAGCACCGCGACGTCCGCGGTCACGGCTCCCAGGAACGCCAGGGCGATCCCCTGCCTGGCGGGCCACATGCCGTTCAGCCGGAACCATCCCGCGGCTGTCACGCCCTGCAGGATCACGAGGGGAAGCACGAGGGCGTACGTCCCGAGGGCCGCGGCACCGGCGAGCAGCGCCCCGAGCGCGGCGGTCAGCGCGGCGGGCTGCAGCCCGGGCTCGATGATCGGCGAACGCCCTTCCAGCCGGGCCCGCTGGTTGGCGGGGAGGCGGGAGATGTCGACGGGGGGTACTGCGGGCGGCGTCGTGGTCTGCGTACCGCCACCGCCGCGGGCCGTCGTCCCGCCGGGGCCGGAGGAATGGGCGAGGCCGCCGACGCCGGGCGCCGCGTAGCCGTGGGGGTCGTACTGGGACTCCGGCGGCAGCGGCTGCGCGGACCCGTACGCCCGTCCGTCCCAGTGCTGCGGGTAGGCCGAGGGCTGCTGCGGGTACCCGGTGTTCGGGTCGTACCACTCCTGCTGCCCAGGCTGCCGCTGGTGGGGGTCGTAGCCCGCGTCGTAGCCCTCGTACGGCTGGTTGCTCATCGCTGCGCTCATCCTCCTGCGAACGGCGGGAGCACCTCGACCGTGCCGCCCTCGGCCAGCCGTACCGTCTCGTGCTCACGGGTCCCGACGGGGTCACTGTCGACGAGGAAGGAGCATCGCCGCAGGACGCGGACGAGTTCGCCGGGGTGTCGACCGCGGGCTGCTTCGAGCGCCTCCGCGAGTGTGGTCGCGTCGTACGGCTCCTCGGCGGTCCCTGCCGCGGCCTTGGCGGCGGCCCAGTAGCGCACCGTGCCTTTTGCCATCTGCTTCCTCAGCTCGGTCGTGGTGAACACCGTCAGGCTAGCCCGCGCGGGAGACCACCCACGCCCCGATCCTCGCCATCAGTGCGTCGTCGCTGGCGTGCTCGGCGTGGCCCATGCCGGGCTCCAGCCACAGTTCGGCGTGGCCGGGGGCCGCGGCGGCCAGCATCCGGGGGTGGTCGAGGGGGAAATAGCCGTCCTGGTCGCCGTGGACGATCAGCAGCGGGGTCGGTGCGATCAAGGGGACCGACTCCACCGGTGAGGCGGGGACCGGGTCCCAGTCGCGGTGGTGGATGCGGGTGCGCAACCCGTAGCGGCCCAGCAGGCGCCCCGCGCGCCGGGTCACCAGCCAGTGCAGCCTCCGCATGGGGGCCGTGCCCCGGTAGTACCAGCGCGCGGGAGCGCTCACGGCCACCACGGCGTCCGTGCTTGCGTCCCCCAGGTGCTGTGCCGCGTGCCGCAGCACCACGGACCCGCCCATGGAGAACCCGACGGTCACCACCCGCGCGTGCCCGAGACTGCGCGCCCACTCCACCGCGGCCGCGAGGTCGTACACCTCGCGGTCGCCGACCGTCGACCGTCCCCCCGACCCACCGTGGCCCCGGAAGGAGAACGTGACCACGGCGCCGTAGTGGGCGAGAACACCCGCCACCCGGCGGACATGGGGCCGTTCCAGATCGCCTGTGAAACCGTGGGCCACCACGATCGCAAGATCCTCGAGGTGGCCGGAAGGTGCACGTCCGGTGTTGTGCACGAAGGAGCCCGGATCGTATGCGGCGTCGATCGGCACCCCGTCGACCGTGTGCAGCAACGTCCGCAGAGGGCCCCGCCGTGCCGTCTCACACTTCGGACGAACCGTGGATCGTGCCATATGACCTGCCGGACCAATGCTCATGTGGGCTATTCTGCTGGGGAGAGGACTCGGGCAGCGTAGCCCCCGGGTCCTTTTGTGCTTTCGGAAGCGTTGTATACGAAGCGGGAAACCGCAGGTGTACGGGCCGTCGAACGCACAGCGGGTCCCAGCGGCGCGGGATTCGCACCGTACGAAGCTGTGCCGAAGGCTCCCTCACTGCCCGAAGGGCGTGGGAGGTACCCCCACTCGCAGGGACCGAGGAGGAACCAGAAGCTATGGGCGAGCGAACCGTGCACGAACGTATGACGACCGAGGCCGGTGGGGTGCGATGAGTTCTCTGCTGCTCCTGACCAATGCCCTTCAGCCGTCGACGGAGGTGCTTCCCGCTCTCGGCCTGCTCCTGCACAACGTGCGAGTGGCTCCGGCGGAAGGCCCCGCTCTCGTCGACACCCCGGGCGCCGACGTCATCCTGATCGACGGACGACGCGACCTTCCGCAGGTGCGCAGCCTGTGCCAGCTGCTGCGGTCCACCGGACCCGGCTGTCCCCTCGTCCTCGTCGTCACCGAGGGCGGCCTCGCGGCCGTCACCGCCGACTGGGGCATCGACGACGTCCTGCTGGACTCCGCGGGACCCGCCGAGGTGGAGGCCCGCCTCCGCCTGGCCATGGGCCGCCAGCAGATCGTCAACGACGACTCCCCGATGGAGATCCGCAACGGCGACCTGTCCGTGGACGAGGCGACCTACAGCGCCAAGCTCAAGGGCCGTGTCCTCGACCTCACCTTCAAGGAGTTCGAGCTCCTGAAGTACCTCGCGCAGCACCCGGGCCGCGTCTTCACCCGCGCCCAGCTGCTGCAGGAGGTCTGGGGCTACGACTACTTCGGCGGAACGCGCACGGTCGACGTGCACGTACGGCGGCTGCGCGCCAAGCTCGGGCCCGAGCACGAGTCGCTGATCGGCACCGTCCGGAACGTCGGTTACCGCTTCGTCACCCCGGAGAAGGCGGAGCGCTCCGGCGGGGGCGCCTCCCGTTCGAGCGAAGCCGAGAGCAGGGGAGAGGCGAAGGCCAAGGCCACCCGGTCAAAGGCGGAGGATGCGGGCGAGATGGCCTCCCTGTCCGGGGCCGAGGTCACGGCTGAGGCATAGAACCGCGTACGCCCTGCCCAGGGCCGGTCCATCCGCGTAGACTCCGCGCGTGGCCAAGGTGACTCGGGACGATGTGGCGCGGCTGGCGGGTACTTCCACCGCCGTCGTCAGCTATGTCATCAACAACGGACCCCGGCCGGTCGCCCCGGCCACGCGCGAGCGCGTACTCGCCGCGATCAAGGAACTGGGGTACCGGCCCGACCGGGTCGCCCAGGCCATGGCGTCCCGGCGCACGGACCTCATAGGCATGATCGTCCCCGATGCGCGCCAGCCCTTCTTCGGGGAGATGACGCACGCGGTCGAGCAGGCCGCCGCCGAACGCGGAAAGATGGTCCTCGTCGGCAACACCGACTACGTGGCCGAGCGCGAGGTCCACTATCTGCGGGCCTTTCTCGGTATGCGCGTCTCGGGGCTGATCCTGGTCAGCCACGCGCTCAACGACCACGCCGCCGCCGAGATCGAGGCGTGGGACGCCCGGGTGGTGCTGCTGCACGAGCGGCCCGAGGCGATCGACGACGTCGCGGTCGTCACGGACGACCTCGGCGGGGCACAGCTCGCCGTCCGCCACCTCCTGGAGCACGGCTACGCGTACGTCGCCTGTATGGGTGGTACCGCGGAGACCCCGGCGGTCGGCGACCCGGTCTCCGACCACGTCGAGGGCTGGCGGCGGGCGATGCAGGAGGCCGGGATCCCCACGGAGGGCCGGCTCTTCGAGGCACCGTACAACCGCTACGACGCCTACCAGGTGGGCCTGGAGCTGCTGTCCGGCCCCAACCGTCCGCCGGCCATCTTCTGCTCCACCGACGACCAGGCGATCGGCGTGCTGCGCGCGGCGCGCGAGCTGCGCATCGATGTGCCGGGGGAGCTGGCGGTGGCGGGCTTCGACGACGTCAAGGAAGCCGCGCTGACCGACCCCCCGCTGACGACCGTCGCCTCAGACCGCTCAGGGATGGCCCGGGCGGCCGTGGACCTGGTCCTGGACGACGGCCTGCGGGTCGCGGGATCGCGGCGGGAGCGTCTGAAGCTGTTCCCGTCCAGGCTGGTCGTACGGCGTTCCTGCGGCTGCGAGGGCTGAACCGGCCCCGGCCGCGGCAGCCGGAGGGCGCACGCCCGGAGTGCTCGGAACAGCGGGTCGGATCGGTTGCAGCCCGCCCCTCCCACGGGACCCCCGGCCTCCGGGCCAGAAGGGCTCCGAGGCGTCTTTATATCGGGCATACGCGGTTCTGTCGGGCTTCTCAGGGACGACTCAGGTGGCTCTCATGATCCCGGGACACCCTCTATTACATGACCGAGAGCTTCCGCCGCAGCGGCGAGTACGAGCACCCCGAGGGTGACGGGCACCAGTTCGCATACCCCCGGCAGCACGCCTCTTCCCCCGTGAACCCCGAGTGGCCGCCTCCGCCGGCGTACCAGCCGGTCCCGCCGGTGACCGTCGAGCCGGGGACCACGGTCTGGCCGGGTCAGCAGCCCGCATACCCCGCCGCCACCGGACACGGCGGTGCGGGCGACGGCGGTGGCACGGCGCCCCACGCTGCGGTCCCCGCCGAGCCCGGGACGCCGAAGAAGCGCGCCAAGGGTCCGCTCGCCCTCGTCGCCTCCGTGGCGATCGTCGCCGCGGCCGTCGGCGGCGGCACGGCCTACGGCATCCAGGAGCTGACCGGCAAGGGCACGGTCCCCTCCAGCTCCACCAGCACCACCGTGGTGCCGTCGAGCAAGAGGGGCACGGTGGCCGGAGTGGCCGCCGCGGTCAGCCCGAGCATCGTGGAGATCAACGCGGCGTCGAACGCCGGCGAGTCGACCGGGTCCGGCGTGGTCATCACCGGCAACGGCGAGATCATCACCAACAACCACGTCGTCTCGGGCGCCTCCTCGATCAAGGTGACGACGAGCAACGGCACGTCGTACCGCGCACAGATCGTGGGCACCGACAGCAGGAAGGACATGGCGCTGATCAAGCTGGACGGCGCCTCCGGCCTGAAGACCGCCACACTCGGCAACTCCGACGGTATCCAGGTCGGCGACCAGGTCGTGGCGATCGGCTCCCCCGAAGGCCTGACCGGTACGGTCACCAGCGGCATCGTCTCCGCCCTCGATCGCGACGTCACCGTCTCGACCGACGACAACCAGGGGCAGGGCCAGGGCAACGACCAGTGGCCGTTCGAGTTCGGCGGCCGGCACTTCAACGGCGACACGGGCTCGTCCACCACCACGTACAAGGCGATCCAGACGGACGCGTCCCTGAACCCGGGCAACTCCGGCGGCGCCCTGATCGACATGAACGGAAACATCATCGGCATCAACTCGGCGATGTACTCGGCCGCTTCCGACTCGACCTCGTCGAGCGCCGGCAGCGTCGGCTTGGGTTTCGCCATCCCGATCAACACCGTCAAGTCCGACCTGGCGAAGCTGCGCTCCGGCTCCCAGAGCTGAGCGAGTCTCCCGCCGGGCGACCGGTAAGGAGTACGACATGATCAAGCAGGTTCTGCACGAGGCCACCGCCCCCATCGCCCCCGCCGGGGTCGCCCTGGCCCTCGCCGTGGCGTACGAACTCCACGCACCGTCGATGAAGCGGGTGCCGAAGCCCTACGAGGCCCCCTCACGCGAGATGCGGCTGCCGGAAGTGGCGGTCCCGCAGCTCATGGGCCTGCGCACCAGCGCCGCACGCCCCCACCGCCGCAAGGTGCCGCTGAGCCGGCTCACCGCGGTGCTCGGCTGAGCCGAGTGCCGTACGGCTCGGGGGTCCCCGGCGAAAAGCCCGAGCCGCCCTTCCCGTCCCGGCCGGGAAACGTGCGAGGCTGAATGCGTTCAGCCCCACCCATCCACCTCGAGGACACTCCACCCCATGAGCCCCGCCGAAGGCGACCGTGAATCGCAGCGCATCCTGATCGTCGACGACGAGCCGGCGGTGCGTGAAGCACTCCAGCGCAGCCTCGCCTTCGAGGGCTACGACACCGAGGTCGCCGTGGACGGCGCGGACGCGCTGGAGAAGGCGACCGCGTATCAGCCGGACCTGGTCGTCCTGGACATCCAGATGCCGCGCATGGACGGTCTCACTGCCGCCCGCAGGATGCGCGGCGCGGGCACCACCACACCCATCCTCATGCTCACGGCCCGCGACACGGTCGGAGACCGCGTCACCGGTCTCGACGCCGGGGCCGACGACTACCTGGTCAAGCCGTTCGAGCTGGACGAGCTGTTCGCCCGTGTCCGTGCCCTGCTGCGCCGCAGCTCGTACGCGGCCGTGACGGTCGGCGCTCCGGAGGACGAGGCGCTGACGTTCGCCGACCTCCGTATGGACCTCGCCACGCGTGAGGTCACACGGGGCGGGCGGCCGGTGGAGCTGACCCGGACCGAGTTCACGCTCCTGGAGATGTTCATGGCCCATCCGCGCCAGGTGCTGACCCGAGAGCAGATCCTGAAGGCCGTATGGGGCTTCGACTTCGAACCGTCGTCGAACTCCCTCGACGTCTACGTGATGTACCTTCGCCGCAAGACGGAGGCGGGCGGCGAGCCTCGCCTCGTGCACACCGTCCGCGGAGTGGGGTACGTCCTGCGGCAGGGCGGCGCCGAGTGATCAAGCGGTTCCGGTCCCTTCCGCTTCGCTCCCGGCTGGCTCTGCTGGTGGCGGCGGCCGTGGCGTTCGGGGTGGCGGCGGTGTCGGTGAGCTGCTGGTTCGTCGTGCAGGGCAAGCTGTACGAGCAGGTGGACAACAACCTGAAGAGCGCGAGCGGTCCGGTCCGGGCCGGGGGACTGGCCAGCGTCCTGAACGACTGCACGACCACGCCGTCCCCGCAGGACGAGCGCGGTCCGGAGCCCGGCACCTACTACACGCAGGTGATCAATACGAGTGGCGATGTCTGCGTCTACCCGAACTCGGCAGGTGTCGTCGAGGTCACGGGCAGCGACATCGACATCGCCAAGAACCCGACCAAGGGTGTCCTCCACAACAGCACGGACAGCAAGGGCAGGCCGGTTCGGGTGTTGACGACGCCCCTGATCAGCGACGGTCTGGGGGGGCCGCAACTGCAGCCCGACAGCGCCCTGCTCCTGGCGTACCCGCTCAAGGACACCGACAAGACGCTCAACGACCTGGCCGTGCTTCTCCTCATCGTGTCCGGGCTCGGAGTCGTGGGCGCCGGTGCCGTCGGTCTGGCGGTCGCCCGCGCCGGTCTGCGCCCCGTCGACAAGCTCACCGAGGCCGTCGAGCACATCGCCCGGACCGAGGACCTGACCACCCGTATCCCCGTGGAGGAGCACAGCGAGGACGAGATCGCCCGTCTCTCCCGCTCCTTCAACTCGATGACCTCGGCCCTGGCCAACTCCCGTGAACTGCAGCAGCAGCTGATCGCGGACGCGGGCCACGAGCTGCGGACGCCGCTCACGTCGCTGCGGACGAACATCGAACTCCTCAGCCGCAGCGAGGAGACGGGCCGCCCGATCCCGCCGGAGGACCGCAAGGCACTGCTCGCCTCGGTGAAGGCGCAGATGACCGAGCTGGCCTCGCTCATCGGCGACCTGCAGGAGCTGTCGCGGCCGGAGAAGGGACAGCACACGGGCAAGACGCAGATCGTGGAGTGGCAGGACATCGTCGAAACCGCGCTGGTCCGGGCGAGGCTGCGCGGCCCGGCGCTGACGATCATGACGAGCCTTCAGCCGTGGTACGTACAGGCGGAGCCGGCCACGCTGGAGCGGGCGATGGTCAACGTCCTCGACAACGCAGTGAAGTTCAGCCCCGAAGGCGGCACGATCGAGGTCGCGCTGGCGAACGGTGTACTGACCGTCCGCGACCACGGACCCGGCATCGCGGCGGAGGAACTTCCGCACGTCTTCGACCGCTTCTGGCGTTCCCCGAGCGCCCGGGCGCTGCCCGGCTCGGGCCTCGGCCTGTCGATCGTGGCCCGCACGGTCCAGCAGGTGGGCGGCGACGTGTCCCTGACGCCGGCGGAAGGCGGCGGCACCGTGGCGACGGTACGGCTGCCGGGGGCGCCGACGCCGCTGCCGGAGACGGGCCGGCACGAACTCGCCTGATGTGCACCAGTCCGGTCGAACCGGCAGGCCCCGCCCCCGTCGAGGGACGGGGGCGGGCCTTCGATCAGCGCACTCCGGTCACCGCACGACCGTGATCCGGTCGGCCGCCGGCACCGGATAGGGTGCCGAGGCCGACGAGTTGGCCGTCAGATACCCCTCGAACGCGGCCAGGTCGTCCCCGCCGACCAGCATGTTCGAGCCCTTGCCGAGCTCCGCGAAGCCGTCGCCGCCGCCCGCGAGGAAGGAGTTCATCGCGACGCGGTAGGTGGCCGCCGGGTCGATCGCCGTGCCGTTCAGCTTGACGGAGTCCACGACCACCCGCGCGGCACCCGACTTCGTCAGGTCGAGGGTGTAGGCCAGGCCGCCCGACACCTGAAGGATCTTCGGCGAGGCCTCGTTCGCGCCGCTGACCTGCTGCTGCAGCGCGGTGATCAGCTGGGCGCCCCTCAGGTCGACCAGGTTCACCGTGTTGGAGAACGGCTGGACCGTGTACGCCTCCCCGTACGTCACGACGCCGTCGCCCTCGCCGCCGCTCGCGGCGTAGGTGAGCGACGCGCGGATGCCACCGGGGTTCATCAGGGCGAGGTCCGCCTCGGGGTCGAGGGACTTGGCGTACGCCAGCTGCGCGTCCGCGATCAGGTCGCCCATCGGGGACTCGGCACCGCTGTTGCCGATCTCACCCGCGATGTAGCCGATGGGACGGGAGGCGATGGGCGCGGCGAGCGTCTTCCACTTCGTGATCAGGTCCGTCATGTCGGGGGCCTTGGCGACGTCCCGGGTCACCACGTGGTTGGCCGAGGTGACGGCCGTTCGTGCGATGTCGCCGGTCCAGCGGTCGTACGTCAGCGTCGTGTCCGTGTACAGACGGCCGAACGAGGAAGCCGACGTCACCATGCGCGGGTGGCCCGCCGGGTCGTCGATCGTGCACACATACGCCTGGTGGGTGTGGCCGGTGACCAGTGCGTCCACGGCAGGGGTGACGTGCTGGGCGATGTCGACGATCGGGCCGGAGATGCCGTCGCCCGCACCCGGGCTGTCGCAGTCGTAGTTGTAGGCGCCGGACGCGGGCGCCCCGCCCTCGTGGATCAGGGCGACGATCGACTGGACGCCCTGCCGCTGGAGCACCTTGGCGTACTTGTTGATCGTCTCCACCTCGTCGCCGAACTTCAGGCCCTTGACGCCTTCCGCGGAGACGATGTCCGGAGTGCCCTCCAGCGTCACGCCGATGAAGCCGACCTTGACGCCGTTCTTCCTCCACACCCAGTACGGGTTGAGGATCGGCTTGTCGGTCTTCTCGGATGTCACGTTCGCGGCGAGGTAGGGGAAGTTCGCCCCCTGGAACTTGCTGCCCGCGTCGTAGCAGCCGTCCGTAGGGTGGCAGCCGCCGTTCTGCAGCCGGGCCAGTTCCCCGGCGCCCTCGTCGAACTCGTGGTTGCCCACGCTGGTGACGTCCAGGTCCAGCTTGTTGAGCGCGTCGATGGTCGGCTCGTCGTGGAACAGTCCGGAGATCAGCGGCGAGGCGCCGACCATGTCACCTGCGGCGGCCGTGATCGAGTAGGGGTTGCCCTTGCGGGCCTCGCGCAGATGCGTGGCGAGGTACTCCACGCCGCCCGCGTCGATGGTCTTGGTGGTGCCGTCCTCCTCCTGCTCGGTCACCCGTCCCGAGGATCCGGCCGGCGGCTCCAGATTGCCGTGCAGGTCGTTGAAGGACAGCAGCTGAAGGTCCTGGTAGCGGCCGGGGAGCCGGTGCCCGGACGTGCTGCCCTGGGCGCCGGCCGGCAGCGCCGCCACCAGGGCGCCGATGGTGGCCAGGCCGGCGGCCGCCCCGAGGATGCGGTGAAGACGTCTGTGCCGGTAGGTCGGCGGCATGTGCCCCCCTCGGTGTAGTGCGCGCAGCCGGCCGCGTGCGCGGAGCCGGCCTCATGTGTGCGGCCGGCTGCCTGTGCGCGCGTTGTGTAAAGAGCGTGCCAAGGCGGCCATTCGGGCAGCCTAGGATCAACGCGCGTAGCGCAACAGGGGGTTCAGGGTTACAAGCGCGTTGCCTTTGCCTCCCTTTTCCCCGGTCCGCCCCGTACCCTCGTACCCATGACCAGCGACGACACCGCCCGCCAGGCACTGCCCCGCTCCCTCGAGACCGTCCCGGAGCTCTCGCCCGAACAGACCGAGGCCGTGCTCGCGCTGCTCGCCGAAGCCGCCCGGGTCGACGGCCAGCAGGCCGTGTCCGAACAGGGACGTCTGCAGTTGCGCGGCGGTGAGCGGGACGGGGTGTCCCATCTGCTGCTGTCGGTGGGCGACACGCTCATCGGCTACGCACAGCTGGAGGACACGGACCCGGTGGAGGCCCCGGCCGCCGAGCTGGTCGTGCACCCCTCGTACCGTGGCCACGGGCACGGCCGGGCACTGGGCTCCGCGCTCCTTGCCGTCTCCGGCAAGCGGCTGCGGGTCTGGGCGCACGGCGGTCACTCGGCCGCCCGGCACCTCGCCCAGGTCCTCGGCCTCTCCCTCTTCCGTGAACTGCGCCAGCTGCGCCGCCCGTTGACCGATCTCGACCTGCCCGAGCCGGGGCTGCCGGACGGCGTCACCGTGCGCACCTTCGTGCCCGGCCAGGACGACGCGGCCTGGCTCACCGTCAACGCGGCGGCCTTCGCCCACCACCCTGAGCAGGGCTCCCTCACCCAGCGCGACCTCGACGACCGCAAGGCCGAGCCGTGGTTCGACCCGCAGGGCTTCTTCCTCGCGGAGCGCAAGGGCGAACACGGCCCCGAGCTCATCGGCTTCCACTGGACGAAGGTCCATGCGGAGGAGGAGCTCGGCGAGGTCTACGTACTCGGCGTCCGCCCCGGCGCCCAGGGCGGCGGTCTCGGCCGTGCCCTCACCACGATCGGCCTGCGACACCTCGCCGCCCAGGGCCTGCCCACCGCCATGCTGTATGTCGACGTGGACAACAAGGCCGCGCTGGCGGTCTACGAGCGGCTGGGCTTCACGACCTACGAGACGGATCTGATGTACCGCACGGAGACGTGAGGCGCGCGGGCCGTCGGCCGGGCGGTGGCCTCACCGCTGAGACCGGCGAGGGGCGCGGAGCGAGGTCCGGCGTCGGCGGATCGGCTCCGGCAGGAGCGCCGCGCCCAAGAGCACCGTGATCACCAGGAGCGCCGCCCACCGTTGATGGGCCGCCGTCCAGCCGGGGGCTCCCACCGCAACAAACAGGGCCCAGCGCCCGGGCAGCAGCATCGCGAGCGCCGTGCCCGCGAGCAGGGCGGCCGCCACACCCGGTCCCGGCTGCGGCTCATCGGTGCAGCGCACGATGGCTGCCGCAGTGGTGAGCGCCAGGGCCGTGAGCACCGCCGCCTCCAGACTCACGTCCTCGGCCGGGGGCCGTATCCCCCGGGGCACGAGGAGCAGGGCCCCCGTCCAGCTCACCGCGGCGAGCGGGACGACGAGCACCATCCGCAGTCCGGTCCGCAGCGCCCGCCGGCACAGCACCACCGCGGTGATGTGCCGTGCCGGGTCGTCCAGCAGGAACGCCGCCCCTAGGGCGAAGGCGATCGCGACCGACCTCAGCAGGACGAGGGCGGGTGCGGTGCCGGACCCACCGGGTACCAGCCGGGTGACCCCGGCCAGGACGAGGCCCAGCCCGGCGGCTGCACCGAGCAGTCGCCAGGGCAGGCTGCGCCCCACCGGCGGAAGAAGGGCACGGATCGCCGCGCGTCTCTGCGCCCGCTCCGCTACTACTCGCACGTCTCCCCCTTCCCGGCCCCCCTTGCCGGGGGCACTCCGAGCAGCTCCGCCACCCGCGCCTGCGATGTCGTCGGGGACGTCAGCTCCGTCCAGTGGGCCTTCACCCTGGCCGTGACGCTGTGGAGGGGACGCCGCAGCAGTTCCCGGACGATCCGGGCCTGCTCGGCACTCATGGAGAGTGGTTCCGTGGGGGTCATGACGACGGCCGAGCCGTTGGCGCCGCCGTCCAGGCGGACCGTGCGCAACGCGGCCATCGGGTCGTCCTGCGCCGCCAGCGCCAGCCACATCACGGTCACCACGCGGGCGTCGCACATACCCGAGACGGCCTCCTCGTCGCCGGCGACGAGGACCGACGCCACCCCGACGGCGAACTCGGGGACCCGGCTGCCGCCCCAGCGTGTACCGACCGTGACCTCGCCCGGTGTGCGCAGAGGGGCGATGGCGGAGTCGGTGCTCAGGTCGTAGAGGACCGGTATCCGCTGCCGGATCGTCAGGCGCGCCCCTCCGGCGCTGCCGCCCGCGAGGTCCTGGACACGGTCGACGACCCGGGCCCAGTCGTCCCGCCAGGCGGTCCACTCCGGGAAGGAGCAGTACGTCGACCGGCCGTGCGCCACGCACGACTGGACCGTCTGCGGCATACGGCTCAGCTGCGCACGGGCCGTGGTCAGGGCGGCCCCGTGACTCGGGGACTGTCCGGCGATCCCCGTGGCCGTGGCACCGAGCGCGACGATCGTGAGCGCCTTCAGCATCCGCGTGCGTCCCCCGCTGAGCAGGACCGCGAGGCACAGCATCAGTGCGGTCAGGCCCGCCAGGTACAGGGCGTGCCAGGCGGCCGGACGGCCCAGGACATCGGAGGGGACCGGCGAGGAGCCGTCCTCGGTGAAGACCGGCTGCAGCCAGTTCAGCCAGTGCACCCGCCCGCCAGTGACGGAGGAGGCGACCATGAACGTGGCGAACCCCACGACCACGAAGAGCGGACCGCCGGCCAGGCTGGCGTAGAGCCGCGCGATGAGCACTCCCAGGGCGCCGCACAGGAGCACCACGAGGGGCGCCACAGCCAGTTCGGCCATCGATCCATGGCCCACGGCACCTGGCTTCAGCGCCGCCCAGCCGTACTCGACGGCGGCGACCACCGCGGTGACCGCCGCGAACGGCACCACGGACAGCACATGTGCCACCGTGCGCCGCCAGGGCTCCATGACCAGGATGTCGAAGTGCCGGTCCGTACCGTGGCGCCGGGACCGCAGCGCGGCGACGTGCACACATATGAGGCATGCGATACCGAGGATCATCGTGCCGGACTGCGTGGCACGATCGGCGTTCTGGAGGATGGGGAAGTCGTCCATGCCGTCCCGGGTGACGAGCAACTTCCAGGCCGTGGAGCCGACGTAGAGCGTGAAGAACACGAACACCGGGATCGTGAGGAAGAGTTCGCGGGCCTCGAAGCGGGCGAGGGCGACGACAGCGGGGGCCGAGTGACGGCCGGCCCGCGCGGGTACGGAGACCACGGAGGGCTCGTCGATGACCGTGCTCATACGGACGCCACCTCCGCGGGCTCTCCGTCCAGGACGAGCAAGTAGCCGTCCTCCAGGGTGGGTTCGAGGAGATCGGCGCCCTTCGGCGGATCGCCGACGTTCCGGAACGTACCCAGACCCGTGCGCCAGCCTGCGCGGGCGCCCGGGTCGCGTTCCGTGCTGGTCCAGACCCGGCCCTCCGCCTTCGCGGTCAACTCGGCCGGGGTGCCCGCGAAGCGGACACGGCCTCGGGCCATGACGATCACACGGTGGCAGAGCATGGCCACGTCCTCGGTCTGATGGGTGGACAGCAGCACCGTGCGGCTCTCACCCGCGTCGGCGATCAGCTCCCGGAACCGCATGCGCTGCTCCGGGTCGAGGCCGACGGTCGGTTCGTCGAGCAGCAGCAGGCCCGGGTCGCCGACGAGTGCGGCGGCGAGGGCGACCCGCTGACGCATACCGCCGGAGAGCCGCTTGATGCGCTTGCCCCGCACGTCGGAGAGGTCGACGGCCTCGAGCACACGCCGCACCTCGCGGTGGCGTGCGCCCCGGTCGGTGAGCTCCTTGAGGATCGCCACGTAGTCGACGAACGCGAAGGCCGTGAATTCGGGGTGGAAGCCCGGGTTCTGCGGCAGATAGCCGAGCCGGCGCCGCATCTCCCGGCGTCCGGCGGCCGTGCCCGGTTCGTGCCCCAGGACGGTGAACGCGCCCCGGTCGGCGGGCACGGCGGTGGCGAGCACCCGCAGCAGGGACGTCTTGCCCGCGCCGTTGGGCCCGAGCAGGCCGGTCACGCCCTCGTGCAGGCGGAAAGTGACATCGTCCAGAGCGGCCGTGCGACCGCAGCGGAGAGTCAGGCCGGCGGCTGAGACGGTGGGGGCACTGGTCATGAGGTGCTCCTGTGGGCGAAGTCAGTGAAGGGAGCGTGGGCCGGCGAGGCGTCGAATCGGTCACGCACGCGGTGCAGCACGACGGCTGCGATCACGGCGATCGCCGCCGCGGCACCCTGGCCCAGCCCCGTGAAAGGCGCGAGCATCCCGTTGGCGGTCGCCTTGGCCACCACTAGCAGGGCGACCCACCCTCCGCTGACCAGGGCGGGTGCCAGAACCGGGCCGAGCCGGGCGGTCAGCGCGAGCCCCGTCGCGGTCAGCGCCAGGGCCGGCAGCAGCCAGGCCAGGGCGCGCAGCCCGTACCCGGGGATGGCCAGCGTCGCCAGCCCGTTCAGTCCCAGGCTCGCGACGAGCACCGCGACCGTGCGGGTCATCAGCAGGCGGAAGCCGTGCAGCGGAGCGACGACCGCCAGCTCGTGGGTCGGGTCGAGAGCCGGGCCGTAGGACAGCGCGACGCCCGCCAGGGGCAGCAGGGGGGCCAGGGCCAGGAACAGGGCGGGCGAGTCCGACGTGTACACACTGGCCACGGTCATGGCCAGGACCAGCAGGACCGCGCCCAGCCAGGAGGTTCGCAGCACGGGTGTCGCGGCGAGCAGCCGCGCAGTGTGATCCGCGACCCCGATCCGCATCAGCAGTCCCTCGACGGCACCCGGCCTGGGCGCGTCAAGCTCGGCATCGAGGCGCTCCCAGCCGATGTGCATGGCCAGCGGGTCGCCGACCTCGGCGAGAGCGTCACGGCAGGTCGCGCACGCGACCAGGTGTGTGTCGACGGACCATAGCCGCGGGGCCTGCAGCTCGCCGTGCGCATAGGCGCGGAGGTCGTCGGTGTCCGCGTGCCATCCGGTGCCCTCGTGCTTCTCGTCCCTCATGCCAGCTCCTCCCGCAACCGCTTGCGTGCACGCAGCGCCCGTGTCTTGACGGTGCCGGGGGGAATGCCGAGCAGCACGGCCGCCTCCCTGGTCGTCAGTCCGTCGATCACCGTCGCCTGGAGGACGGCCCGCAGCTCGGGCGAGAGCCTGGTCAGGGCCCCCGCCAGGTCGCCGTGCTCCACTCCCGCCAGGACGCGCTCCTCCGCGGAGGCCTCGTGCCGGTGCCGCAGCCGGGCCAGCGTCTGGCGCAGCCGACCGCGGGCACCGTCGCCGCGCAGCGCGTCCACCAGCCGCCGGGCGCCGACGCGCCACAGCCAGCCGGCCACGTCACCGTCCTCGTGGTGGCGCGCGGTGCCGCGCCAGACGGCCAGGAAGGTCTCCTGCACGACGTCGTCCACGACCCCCGGGTCGGCGCACCGGCCACGGAGCCGTGCCGTGAGCCACGGCGCATACCGCCGGTACAGCTCCTCGAAGGCGCGACGGTCCCCGTCTGCCGCGGCACGCAGCAGCTCCCCGTCACTTCTCGTTTCCCTCACGCCCCTTCATCGGACGAGCCCCCGCGACCGGTTCACGTCTGAGAGAAGATTTTCGGCGGCACAGGACGAGCCGCCCCACACCCCCCGGTCAGGGACGGCGCACGCCGGTCTTACAGTGCCCCCGTACGCCTCAGCGCCGCCGTAGACGTCCGCGAGCCCCTCCCCGCTATCCCGCACGTCATGTCGCCGTAACCATTGATTCAGACGGACTTGCGACGCTCGGCCAATGAACGCCGCCGCGCCAGAACACACACCCCCCTCGGAGAACGGGGCCGGTGCGGGGCGCGGTCGTGCCTTCGCCGCGCCGCCACCCCGGCTCTCCGACGCGCCCGTCACCCGGCCGGCGCGGAAGAATAGGTCTATGAGCCAGCAAAAAGCCCAGGCACCGGCCGACACGTCCCCCACCGCCCCGGGTGATGGAGAGCCTTCGGGCCGCGCGAACAAGCAGCACCAGCAGCCCTCCGTAGGGTCCATCGCCGCGCATCGCCCGCACACCGTGGCCGCGACGGTCTCGGAGCTGGAACCGGACATCGACGCCGACCTCTCGTCGTACGAGGTGACCGAGGGAGCCCAGCTGCCCCAGGGCCGATTCCTCGACCGGGAGCGCAGCTGGCTCCAGTTCAACGAACGTGTGCTCGAATTGGCCGAGGACCCGAACACGCCCCTTCTCGAGCGGGCGAAGTTCCTGGCGATCTTCGCCAGCAACCTGGACGAGTTCTTCATGGTCCGGGTGGCCGGTCTGAAGCGCCGCATCGCCACCGGTGTCGCCAGCCGGTCGGCGTCCGGTCTCCAGCCCCGCGAGGTGCTGGAGATGATCTGGGCCCGCTCCCGCGAGCTCATGGCCCGGCAGGCGGCCTGTTTCCACGAGGACGTCGCCCCCGCCCTGTCCGACGAGGGCATCCAACTGGTCCGCTGGAACGAGCTGACCGAGAAGGAGCAGGCGCGTCTCTTCACGCTCTTCCGCCACCAGATCTTCCCGGTCCTGACCCCACTGGCCGTCGACCCCGCGCACCCCTTCCCGTACATCTCGGGACTCTCGCTCAACCTCGCGGTCGTCGTGCGCAACCCGGTCTCCGGCCACCGCCACTTCGCTCGCGTCAAGGTCCCGCCGCTGCTCTCCCGCTTCCTGGAGGCCTCCCCGCAGCGATACGTCCCCATCGAGGACGTCATCGCCGCGCACCTGGAGGAGCTGTTCCCAGGCATGGAGGTGCTGGAGCACCACACCTTCCGGATCACCCGCAACGAAGACCTCGAGGTCGAGGAGGACGACGCCGAGAACCTGCTCCAGGCCCTGGAGAAGGAGCTCATGCGGCGTCGCTTCGGGCCGCCGGTGCGCCTCGAGGTCGAGGAGTCCATCGACCGGTACGTGCTCGACCTGCTCGTCCGCGAGCTGAAGATCTCCGAGGCCGAGGTGTACCCGCTGCCCGGCCCGCTGGACCTGACCGGCCTCTTCGCCATCGCCAACCTCGACCGGCCCGAGCTGAAGTACCCGAAGTTCGTCGCGGGCACCCACCGCGACCTCGCCGAGGTCGAGTCGGCGTCGGCCCCCGACATCTTCGCGGCGCTGCGGGAGCGCGACGTCCTGCTGCACCACCCGTACGACAGCTTCTCCACCTCCGTCCAGGCCTTCCTGGAGCAGGCAGCCGCCGACCCGGACGTCCTCGCCATCAAGCAGACGCTCTACCGGACGTCGGAGACCTCGCCGATCGTCGACGCGCTGATCGACGCCGCCGAGTCCGGCAAGCAGGTCCTCGTGCTGGTCGAGATCAAGGCCCGCTTCGACGAGCAGGCCAACATCAAGTGGGCCCGCAAGCTGGAGGAGGCGGGCTGCCATGTGGTGTACGGGCTCGTCGGCCTGAAGACGCACTGCAAGCTGTCGCTCGTCGTGCGGCAGGAAGGCGAAACGCTCCGCCGCTACAGCCACGTCGGCACGGGCAACTACCACCCGAAGACCGCACGTCTGTACGAGGACCTGGGGCTGCTGACCGCGGACCAGCAGGTCGGCGCGGACCTGTCCGACCTCTTCAACAGGCTGTCGGGCTACTCGCGCCGAGAGACCTACCGCCGGCTGCTGGTCGCCCCCAAGTCCCTGCGCGACGGCCTGATCTCACGGATCAACAAGGAGATCCAGCACCACCGGGCCGGCCGGCCCGCGGGCATCCGCATCAAGGTCAACTCGATGGTGGACGAAGCGACCGTCGACTCCCTCTACCGCGCGTCGCAGGCCGGCGTCCCGGTCGACGTATGGGTGCGCGGCATCTGCGCGCTGCGCCCGGGCGTCACCGGCCTGTCCGAGAACATACGTGTACGGTCCGTCCTCGGCCGCTTCCTCGAACACTCCCGGGTCTTCGTCTTCGGCAACGGAGGCGAGCCCGAGGTGTGGATCGGCAGCGCCGACATGATGCACCGCAACCTCGACCGCCGCATCGAGGCACTCGTCAGGGTGGCCGACCCGGCACACCGGGCAGCCCTCAACCGGCTCCTGGAGACCGGTATGTCCGACACCACGTCCTCCTGGCACCTTGGCCCGGACGGCGAGTGGACCCGTCACGCCACCGACGCGGACGGCCAGCCTCTGCGGAACATCCAGGAGATGCTCATAGACGCCCGGAGGCGCCGGCGTGGCACAGCAACACCTTGATCCCCCCACCGACCCCACGGCCGGGCCGACGTCCGGGGACGCCCTCGCGGGCTACCTGCGGGCCCAGGCCATGGAGTTCCTGCGCTCGTTGCGGCAGCACCGGGAGAACGGTGCGGCCGGGGGTCCCCCCGCTCATGGCGGTGTTCCCGCCCGGGCGAAGTCGAAAGCGGGGGAGGAATCGAGAGCCGAGGACGGCGGCACGGAGGACTCCGGCGACGCGGCACTGGCCCTGCGTCGCTCGGCCCGCCGCATCAGCGGCACCCTGCACACGTTCCGGCCGCTCCTCGACGCCGACTGGTCCGAGGCGATGCGTCCCGAGCTCGCCTGGCTCTCGGGCACGCTGGCCCGCGAGCACGCGTACGCGGTCCGGCTCGAGCGGCTGCTCCTGGCCCTGCACCGGCTGTCGGGCTCGTCGGTCTTCCCCGCGCAGTCGGCGAGCGGCGCGGAACCGGCTGGCGCCGGTCCTCGCACCCAGCCCGCGGTACCGGAGCGAGGCAATCTGACCGTCGGCGCGGCGAAGGCGGGCGCCCTGCTCGAGCGCCAGCTGACCCTGGCCCGGACGCGTGCGCACTCCGCGGCTCTGCAGGCCCTCGGGTCGAGCCGCTTCCACGCGGTGGCGGACAGCGTCGCCGTCCTCGCCAGCGAGGTCCCGCTCACGTCCGCCGCGGCCGACGCCGACCTGGGCCCGCTGGCCGCGGCGGCCGAGGAGCGGCTGTGCGACGCGGTGGCCGCGCTGCCGCTGGTCACCGCGGGCCACCCGTACAACGCGGAGGCCCTGATCCACGGACTCTCGCCGGACCCGTCCCCGCACCCGCAGGACGGCCCCTGGCACCAGGTCCGGCTGCTGCTGCGACTGCACCGCTACGCCCGTGAGGTGCTGTGCGGGGCGGACACGGCCGTCGACGTACGGCTGCTGGCGGCCGGTCAGGCGCTGAACCGGCACCGGGACGCCGCCGAAGCGGCCGCCGCGGCGGCCGCCGCGGCGCGCACTCCGCGCATCGCCCCGGCGACGGCGTACGCGCTCGGCGTGCTGCACGCCGACCAGCGCCACGAGGTGGAGGCGGCCCGCTTCGCCTTCCAGCAGGCGTGGCAGAAGCAGACCGTGGTGACTCCCTAGGCGCCGGTTCGTCAGGCGCCTCCACGAAGAGGCACTCGTACGACGGCACGGAGAGGAGCCGGAGCACCTGATGACCGACGACACCATCCGCGCGGCGGGCTGCGTCCTGTGGCGCCGCTCGCCCGTCGACGGCGAGCTGGAGATCTGTCTGGTCCACCGGCCGAAGTACGACGACTGGTCCCACCCGAAGGGCAAACTCAAACGGGGCGAGGACCCCCTTGCGGGTGCGTTGCGGGAGGTCGAGGAGGAGACGGGCTATCACGCGGTGCCCGGAGCGCGCCTGCCCACCGCGCACTACGTGGCGAACGGCCGCCCCAAGGAGGTCCACTACTGGGCGGCCGAGGCGGCGCGCGGTTCCTTCACCCCGAACAACGAAGTCGACCGCGTTCTCTGGCTCCCGCCGACGGCCGCCAGACACCGCCTGACCCAGCCGCGCGACCGGGACCTGGTCGACGCGTTGCTGAACGCGCTGAACCTCACGTAGTCGCATGTCGTCGTAGGTCGAAGGGCCGCTCCGCCGCCCGGAGCGCTCCGCATGCCGAGTTCGCCGTGGTGCCCGGGGGCGACGCCGTGCTCGCCGCACCGGTGGCCACTAACTTGGGTCTTGGACATCTCTCATCCGCCGTTCCCTCACAGGGCCCGCTGCGGCCCCCTCATGGCAGGGACGAAGGAGCATTCCGGAACCGGCGAAGTGTTCCGGAACAACGGGACCGCCCGTACCTGAGCGGGCCGATCCGGTTGCGCAGAGTGACGAAAGCCGGGGCGTCACCCGGGACCCCCCCGTGTCCTCGATGTAAGCGTTCCGTGACCTAACCACACCGACCACAGGGGTTCACCCCCCGTTCACCTTCGGCCATAAGCGGCTTCACCTGTTCTGCCTAATTTCGGCCTTACCTGATGGCGAGCGCGACCTGGAATACGCGCCCGCATCACTCATACTTCGCACGCCGCCGAACAGGACGGCGGCTTCAGGAAGGAACTCCCGAAAGTGAAGCTTCAGCGCATGAACCGGCGGGCCATCACCCTCGGTGCTCTCGCGGTCTCCGGCGCCCTGGCCCTCACGGCGTGCGGTTCCGACGACACGAGCGACAAGAGTGGCGGCAGCAGCGCCTCGTCGTCGTCGACGGCCAACGCGAGCTCGATCAAGTGTGACGACGCCAAGGGCCAGCTCCTCGCCGACGGCTCCTCCGCGCAGAAGAACGCGATCGACGCGTGGGTTGCCCAGTTCAGCCAGGCCTGCGGCGTGCAGATCAACTACAAGGCCGGCGGCTCCGGCGCCGGTGTGACGTCCTTCAACCAGGGCCAGCTCGCCTTCGCCGGCTCCGACTCCGCCCTCAAGCCCGAAGAGGTCACGGCCTCCAAGAAGGTCTGCAGCGGCGGCCAGGGCATCGACCTCCCGATGGTCGGCGGCCCGATCGCCCTCGGCTACAACCTGCCGGGCGTCGACAACCTGGTCCTGGACGCCAAGACCATCGCCGGGATCTTCAACAACCAGATCAAGACCTGGGACGCCCCGGAGATCAAGAAGCTGAACCCGAACGCGAAGCTTCCCTCCACCAAGATCCAGGCCTTCCACCGCTCGGACGAGTCCGGCACCACGGACAACTTCACCAAGTACCTGAAGGCCGCGGCTCCGTCCATCTGGGGCAAGTACGAGGGTGGCAAGGCCTGGGAGGCTCCGGGTGGCCAGTCCGCTCCGCAGTCCTCGGGTGTTGCCCAGCAGGTCAAGCAGACGGCCGGCGCCATCGGCTACTTCGAGCTGTCGTACGCCAAGGACATGAGCACGGTCCAGATCGACACGGGTGCCTCCGCCCCGGTCGCGGCCAACGTCGACAACGCCACCAAGGCGATCGCGGACGCCAAGGTCGTCGGCACCGGCCAGGACCTGTCCCTGAAGCTGAACTACAACACCAAGGCCGACGGTGCCTACCCGATGGTCCTGGTCACCTACGAGATCGCCTGCGACAAGGGCAACAAGGCCGACACCCTGCCCGCCACCAAGGCATTCCTGCGCTACATCGCCAGCGAGGACGGCCAGAAGATCCTCGCCGACGCCAGCTACGCGCCGATCCCCGACGCGATCATCTCCAAGGTCCGCACCACCATCGAGGGCCTGAGCTGACCTGAGAGTGCGGTCCGGTCCCACCACGGGGCCGGACCGCACCGTCCGGTGCACCGCCGCCAGGAGCCGCACAGCGCGTACGGCTCCGCAGACCGGAGATCCCGATGGACATATCTACACAGAACACAGAAGCACCTCCCCCCGCCCCCCGGCCGGCCTCGGGCCGGCTGAAGCGTGCCACCCATGGCGCCACCCGACCCGGAGACCGGATCTTCCTCGGTCTCTCCCGTGGGTCGGGCATCCTGCTGCTGGTGATCATGGCCGCGATCGCGGCCTTCCTCACCTACCGTGCGACCCTCGCCATCGGCACGGACCACGGAAACTTCCTGACCACCTTCGAGTGGAACACCAGCCTCAACCCGCCGGTCTTCGGTATCGCCGTACTGGCCTTCGGCACGGTGGTGTCCTCGATCATCGCCATGATCATCGCGGTCCCGATCGCGGTGGCCATCGCGCTCTTTCTCACGCATTACGCCCCGCGCAGGCTCTCCGGGCCCATCGCGTATGTGATCGACCTGCTCGCCGCCGTGCCGTCCATCGTCTACGGCCTGTGGGGCGCCCTGGTCCTCGTACCGAACCTGGGCGGCCTCTTCGGCTGGCTGAACGAGTACTTCGGCTGGACGGGCATCTTCTCCTGGGAGGGCGGCGCCCCCCGCTCGATGCTCACCGCCGGCATCCTGCTCGCGATCATGATCCTGCCGATCATCACCAACGTAAGCCGCGAGGTCTTCCGCCAGGTCCCGCAGATGCAGGAGGAGGCGGCCCTGGCCCTCGGTGCCACGCGCTGGGAGGTCGTCCGCATGGCCGTCCTGCCCTTCGGCCGCTCCGGTGTCATCTCCGCCTCGATGCTCGGCCTCGGCCGCGCGCTCGGTGAGACGATAGCCGTGGCCACCGTGCTCTCCCCGGACTTCCTCATCCACGCCAGCCTGCTCAACCCGGGCGGCGGCACCTTCGCCCAGAACATCGCCAGCAAGTTCAGCGAGGCGACGGAGAGCGGCCGTGACGCGCTGATCGCCTCCGGTCTCGTCCTCTTCGTCATCACCCTGCTGGTCAACGGCGCGGCTCGCGTGATCATCGCCCGCCGCAAGGAGTACTCGGGGGCCAACGCATGAGCCACGCAGCCGTCGCCGACAAGCGCCCCAGCACGCTGCGCGGCGCCAGACTCCCCAAGTGGACTCCGTGGGTCGTCGCCCTCGGCTCGATCGCCGTCGCGAGCGGCATCGGCGCCGCCGCCGGTCTGAGCAGCCACATCCAGTGGGGCCTGATCGCCGCCGTCTTCTTCCTGGTCGCCATGTACGGCATCGCCGCCCGTGTCGAGGGCCGTCGTCAGGCCAAGGACCGCATCGCGACGTCGCTCGTGTGGGTCGCCTTCCTGCTCGCCGTCGTGCCGCTGGTCTCCCTCGTCTGGACGACCATCGCGCGCGGTGTGAAGGTCCTCGACGTCTACTTCCTGACCCACTCGATGGGCATCGTCGCGGACTCCCAGCCCGGCGGTGGCATCTACCACGCCATCCTCGGCAGCCTCGAGCAGGTCGGCCTCGCCACCGTGATCGGCGCGCCGATCGGTGTGCTCACCGCGATCTACCTCGTGGAGTACGGTCGTGGCCGCCTCGCTCAGGCCGTCACCTTCTTCGTCGACGTGATGACCGGTATCCCGTCGATCGTCGCCGGTCTGTTCATCCTCAGCCTGATGCTGATCTTCGACATGCAGCCCTTCGGCTTCGCCGGTTCGCTGGCCCTGGCCATCCTGATGATGCCGGTTGTGGTCCGGTCCACGGAGGAGATGCTCAAGCTCGTCCCGAACGAGCTGCGCGAGGCCTCCCTGGCGCTGGGCGTCCCCAAGTGGCGCACCATCCTGAAGGTGGTCCTACCGACCTCCATCGGTGGCATCACCACCGGCATCATGCTGGCGATCGCCCGTATCGCCGGTGAGACCGCGCCCGTACTGCTCCTGGTGTTCGGCAACCGCTTCATCAACGCGAACCCGTTCGAGGGTGCGCAGCAGTCGCTGCCGCTGTACATCTACCAGCAGTACTCGAACAGCGCGGGCGCCAACGCGGCGTACGACCGTGCCTGGGCGGCGTCTCTCACCCTGATCGCCTTCGTGATGATCCTCAACCTGGTTGCCCGCGGCATCGCCCGCTGGAAGGCCCCGAAGACCGGTCGCTGACGCGGCCATCAGCGACTGATACTGGAAGTGAAGTAGTCATGGCCAAGCGAATCGACGTAAGCGGACTCACCGCCTACTACGGCTCCCACAAGGCGATCGAGGACATCTCGATGACGGTCGAGCCGCGATCGGTGACAGCGTTCATCGGTCCCTCCGGCTGCGGCAAGTCGACGTTTCTGCGGACACTCAACCGCATGCACGAGGTCACGCCCGGTGGGCGTGTCGAGGGCAAGGTGCTCCTGGACGACGAGAACCTCTACGGCGCCGGCATCGACCCGGTCAGCGTCCGCCGTGAGGTCGGCATGGTCTTCCAGCGCCCGAACCCCTTCCCCACCATGTCGATCTTCGACAACGTGGCCGCGGGTCTGCGCCTGAACGGCAACTACAAGAAGTCGGAACTGAACGACATCGTCGAGAAGTCCCTCAAGGGCGCGAACCTCTGGAACGAGGTGAAGGACCGCCTGAACAAGCCGGGCTCCGGCCTGTCCGGTGGTCAGCAGCAGCGTCTGTGCATCGCCCGCGCGATCGCGGTCGAGCCGAACGTCCTGCTGATGGACGAGCCCTGCTCCGCCCTGGACCCGATCTCCACCCTCGCCATCGAGGACCTGATCGGCGAGCTGAAGGAGCGCTTCACGATCGTCATCGTGACGCACAACATGCAGCAGGCGGCGCGAGTCTCGGAGCGCACGGCGTTCTTCAACCTGTCGGCCGTGGGCCAGCCCGGCAGGCTGATCGAGATCGACGAGACCGAGCGGATCTTCTCCAACCCGTCCGTCCAGGCGACGGAGGACTACATCTCGGGCCGCTTCGGCTGATCCGACGGTCTGTGTAAACCCCTCGCGGTGCTGCATGGCGGTGCCACCGCGAGGTCGAAGGGCCCGCCCCCGGCTCCCGGGGGCGGGCCCGTTCGTGTTGTTCATTCAGCGAGCTCCGTCCGTTCCCACCAGCGGTAGACGTTCACCTGCCCCTCCTGGGTGTCCTCGTGGCGCGACGTGACTTTGTAGTGCTCGTATCCGCCGCGGTGCGGAATCTTCAGCTCTTGTCCCGGGGGCACGACCGGCACGATCTTGCCTGCCAGATCGTCCGGTCCGCCCTCGAGGAGTGCCTTGCTAGTCATAGCTCCAGTCTTGCCCCCACTCCGGTGCCCGCATCTCGAACCGGACCCCGGCCGCGCGTGGCGCATGGTCCGGGCACGGCGGGCGTCGGGCACCGGAGCGGGGTCTCCTGGCGCGGGGCGGCAGGTGCGGTCCGGGCGCCGGAGCAGGTGGCGTCGAGGCATTCCCCGCGGAAGCAGCCACCACCGACAGCGCGGCATGAGCAGGGGCTCACGGCCACGGACCGGGGCGACGCGGTATCGGGGGCCCGCCGGGCCCGGGACGGCCCCCTGAGGCGGAAACGTCACGCCACGTTGCGGGGTGGGGTCCTGTGGAACGGCCAGGGGAGGCGGCAGGCGCGGGTTCCAAAGAGGCGGCACCCGAGAGGTGGGGCACGAGGCCCTTGGGAGCGGTCGGCACAGCCGGGGGGTACGGGCGACACGGCGCCCGGCGGCCTCGAACCGGCCAGGGAAGCGGACGGCGAAAGGGTCCCGTCGGCGTCGGGACCTCCGGCGGTTACAGGAACGCCAGGTTGATCAGCCAGAAGGCGCCCGCCGCCACGAACGCGGCCGCCGGCATCGTTATGAACCAGCCCAGGACGATGTTCTTCGCGATGCCCCATCGCACCGCGTTCACCCGCCTCGTCGCACCCACGCCCATGATCGCCGACGTTATGACGTGTGTCGTCGAGATCGGGGCCTTGAACAGGAACGCCGTCACGAACATGATCGAGGCGCCGGTGGTCTCCGCCGCGAATCCCTGGGGCGGATCAAGTTCGATGATCTTGCGGCCCAGTGTGCGCATGATGCGCCAGCCGCCGGCGTAGGTACCGAGGGACAGCATCGCCGCGGAGATGAGCTTGACCCACACCGGGATCGGGTCCCCGTAGTTCTGCACGTCGGCGATGACCAGCGCCATCACCACGACGCCCATCGTCTTCTGCGCGTCCTGCAGACCGTGGCCGAGGGCCATGCCGGCCGCCGACACCGTCTGCGCTATGCGGAATCCTCGCTTCGCCTTGTGCGGATTGGCGCGGCGGAAGATCCACATGATCAACATCATCACCAGATAGCCGACGATCAGGCCCACGACCGGCGACAGGAACATGGGGGTGATGATCTTGTCCAGCACTCCGGACCAGTAGACCGTCGTACCGCCCGCCAGCGCTGCACCCACCAGTCCGCCGAACAACGCGTGCGACGAGGACGACGGCAGGCCGAAGTACCAGGTGATCAGGTTCCAGACGATGGCACCGGTCAGCGCGGCGAAGAGGATCCCCATCCCCTTGCCGCCCACGGGCGTCTCGATCAGGCCCTCACTGACCGTCTTCGCGACCCCGCTGCCGAGAAACGCACCGGCGAGGTTCATCACCGTGGCCATCGCCAGCGCCGCCCGCGGTGTCAGCGCACGGGTCGACACCGATGTCGCGATGGCGTTCGCCGAGTCGTGGAAGCCGTTGGTATACGCGAAGAAGAGTGCGACCAGGATGGTCAGGATCAGAGCAAAGGTGTCCATGGACGCCTCAGGACTCCTTGACCGCGATGGTCTCCACGGTGTTGGCCACGTGTTCGAAGGCGTCCGCCGCTTCCTCCAGCACGTCCACGATCTGCTTGAGCTTGAGGACCTCGATCGCGTCGTACTTGCCGTTGAACAGATGGGCGAGCAGCTTGCGGTGGATCTGGTCCGCCTGGTTCTCCAGGCGGTTCACCTCGATCCAGTACTCGGTGAGGTTCTCCAGCGTGCGCAGGTTCGGCATGGCCTCCGCCGTGAGCTCCGCTGCCCTGGCCAGCACCTCGATCTGCTGCTCGACGCCCTTCGGCAGTTCCTCGATGTTGTAGAGGACGACCAGGTCGACGGCTTCCTCCATGAAGTCCATGATGTCGTCGAGGGAGGACGCGAGAGAGTAGATGTCCTCACGGTCGAACGGCGTGATGAACGAGGAGTTCAGCTGGTGGAAGATCGCGTGCGTGGCGTCGTCACCAGCGTGTTCCGCGGCCCGCATACGCTCTGCGATCTCGGCCCGAGCGGAGGCGTCCGCCCCGAGCAGTTCCATCAGGAGTTTCGAGCCGGTGACGATGTTGTCCGCGGATGCGGCGAACATGTCGTAGAAGCTCGTCTCCCTGGGGGTCAGACGAAAGCGCACGTGGGGTCCTCAAGATGCTTCGGTTTCGGTCAGGCTGATGCTAGGGGCATCAACCGGCCACGGCTAAGGGGCCGTCCCCCAGTGTCGCCCATCGAGCAGCGTGGTCCGCACGGGGGCGGTACGGGGGCGACCACGGCGTCGGCCAAGGGCCCTATACCCAGCAAAGTTCGTTACCATATACCCACCAGGGGTATGTGTCCGTACCGGGATACACGGATCCTGGACCGACGGTCGTCTGTCCGGATCCTGCTCCCCGGGGCGGCTGTCAACGGGAGGACGCGATGACGAGCGAGACCGGCGCGGCAGCGCCCCCCGAGAGCACCGGGACCGTGGTGACCGACCACGACCGGGGCATCCACGGCTACCACAAGCAGAAGGACGAGCACCTCAAGCGGCTGCGCCGTATCGAGGGCCAGATCCGGGGTCTGCAGCGGATGGTCGACGAGGATGTGTACTGCATCGACATACTCACGCAGGTCTCCGCTTCCACGAAGGCCCTCCAGTCCTTCGCCCTCCAGCTTCTGGAGGAGCATCTGCGCCACTGCGTGGCGGACGCCGCACTCAAGGGCGGGACGGAGATCGACGAGAAGGTGGAGGAGGCGACGAAGGCGATCGGCCGCCTCCTGCGGACGTGATGTTCCCGACATTGTGTGGGATCGCGGGTAGGGGCCCCCGTTTCCCCACGGCGCACAGCTCACCCGCCGGAGGTGTTCCTTTCCTCGGCCACCTTCAGCACCTCGTCGATGCTCTCAAGACTGAGCCGGTCCTCGTGTGCGGCGGAGGCCGCGATGATCAGGTCGCCGCACAGCTCGATCTCGGCGAGGGCCACGTGGTCCTGAACTGCCGTACCGCCGACCGGAGCCACGTGCATCACCTCTTTCTGCCGTCATCGGCTTCCTAGAGTAGGGAGCGGCTACGCACCGCGCATGGCACGGACGGACCATTTCCGGCCCCTCAGCCGCGCCACTTTCCGGAGTGTCCCCGGTCGTTTCCCACCCGCTTCGGGCGAACAGGACCGGCCTCCCGGGCTCGCGCCCTCGTCCGGGCGCGAGCCCGGCCCCGGCCCGGGTCACTGCGCGGCGATCTTCCCGGCGTAGATGTCCTTGGTGTCCGGCAGCCGTACATCGGCGGGGGCCCCGAACGCATAGAGCAGGGTCGTCGAGGCCACCGCGACGGCGGTCTTCTGCCGGCCGTTGACGAAGCTGAACCGGTGGCGGATCTTCCGGATGCGGCCCTGGTCGTCGAGATAGGCGTCGAACGGCACCTCGGCCGTGGCGAAGCCTTTCGCTGCGGCCTGCAGCGACGCCTTGTTGTCGCCGGACGCGCTCTGCGCCGCGAGCCCGATGTCGGCGATCCCGCGGTAGTGCCGCACCGGCGTTCCCGCGACCTCGGTGCGCCCCACATACGTGGCCTGCCGCACACCCCGCAGCAACTCGGCGGCCGCGTAGGGGTCGGTGGCGCCGCCCGTGACGAGATTGCCGTCGCTGAGCGCGGTCGTGTCGACCCGCACCCACTTGTCGGCAGGCACACCCGCACCCCGGTTCTTCATGAACAGGGCGCCCGGGGCGAGCAGTTCGGTGATGGGGCGGTGCTCCTCGGCGCCAGAGGGGTCCAGCGGCAGGGTCACCCTCAGACGGCCGAGCCGTTCGCGGTAGTCGTAGACGCCTTCGCCGCGGATGGTGACCCGGGTGCCTCCGGTGGCCATCTCCATCGACGTACGAGCCCTGGAACTGCCCGCCCGCACCAGGGTTGCGGCCGACTGCCGAAGCGTCTCGAGGGCGCCCGGGCCGGAGCGCGCGTCGTCGGCGGCGGCCCCACCGCTCGAACATCCGGCGAGCGAGGCGCCACAGACGAGCAGTCCCACCGCCGCGACGATCGCCGCACCGACCCGACCGTGCCGCCGCACCACCATCACCTGCCTACCCCCAGCCGGTCTGTCCCGGTGCCCTCCTGTCGTTCCGCTTAACGACGGGTCGAGGGACCCGTCACGCGCTCGCACGGCTGGACAATTGCCCCGGGTAACCTTGTCGGAGTGGAGCGACAGAACACCCCCACCATTCCGCTGGAGCACCGCACCTCGACCGTCGAACAGGGCCGTTTCTGCGTGGCCCGTTGCAGCTGCGGCTGGCGGGGACCCGCGCGCAGAGCACGCAGCCTGGCCAGAGCGGACGCCGAGAAGCACACGGCCGCCTAGGACCGGGGCTTCGGCGACCCCGGCTGCGCAACCCGCCCCGGGGACAGTCCTACTGGGGTCCACACCGGGCAATTCGGGCGTACGCGACACGGGCGTTGTAGCCGTTCTGTGGCACGCCCCTGCGAACTTTCTGCCACGAGGCGCCATCTCATTCCACGGAACCTATGGGAGGCGCACATGCAACGGCGTACGTTCATCGGCGGTGCCACCGCCACGGTCGCGACGGCGGTCACCGCGGCGTGCAGCGGCGGTGGCAGCAGCGGCACATCGTCCGCCACCGGCACGTCGGTACGTACGACCACCACCCCGGCCACGTCCACGGCCGCGACCGGCACCCATGCCGCCGCCGACTGGAAGGCCCTGTCCAAGGACCTGGACGGCGCCCTGCTCCGCCCCGGCGACCGCGCCTGGACGACCGCCCACCAGCTCTACAACACCCGCTTCGACTCCCTGAAGCCCGCGGCCGTCGCGTACGTGGCGCACGCCGACGACATCCGCACCGTGCTGTCGTACGCCCGCGCCCAGGGCGTCAAGGTCGCGATACGCAACGGAGGTCACTCCTACACCGGTTGGTCCTCCGGGGACGGCCGTCTGATCATCGATGTGGGCAAGCTGAACACGATACGAGCGAGCTCCGGCGAGGCGGTGGTCGGCGCCGGGTCCAAGCTGATCGACGTCTACCGCGCGCTGACCGCGAAAGGCGTGACGATACCCGCCGGCTCCTGCCCCACTGTCGGCGTCTCGGGCCTCACGCTCGGCGGCGGCCACGGCGTGGTCTCCCGGGCGTACGGACTGACCTGCGACAGCCTCACCCAGGCGACCTTGATCACCGCGGACGGCAAGCAGCTCGTCGCGAGCGCCACCGAGAACACGGAGCTCTTCTGGGCCCTGCGAGGCGCGGGCAACGGGAACTTCGGCGTCGTCACCGAACTGCGGTTCAGGACGCATCCCGCGCCCCAGGCGGTGACGGCCTACATGACCTGGCCCTGGTCCCAGGCTGCGGCGGTGCTCGAGGCGTGGCAGGAGTGGGGCCCGGACCAGCCGGACGAGATCTGGTCCTCCTGCCACCTCGAGAACGGCGGCTCGCCGAGCGTCTCGGTCGCCGCGTTCTCGCTCGGCACCTACGGCGAACTCCAGAACGCGGTGGACCGCCTGGCCGCGCGGGTGGGTGCTCCGGCCCGCAGCGTCTCACTCAAGCGGCATTCGTACGAGGACGCGATGGAGGCGTACGCGGGCTGCTCGTCCTTCCCCACCGAGGCCCAGTGCCATCTGCCGGGCTCGACGCCGGGCCGCTCGGCGCAGGGTGCCCTCGGCCGCGAGACGTACGCGGCCCGCTCCGACTTCTTCGACCGCTCGATCCCCGCGGCGGGCATCCAGACGATCATCGATCAGATCGCGCAGGCGCGGGGCGGCGCGGGCAGCGTCGCGTTCACCGCCCTCGGCGGCGCGGTCAACCGGGTCTCACCGACGGCGACGGCGTTCGTCCACCGCCGCTCGCGCATGCTGGCGCAGTACATCGCGAGCTGGCACGCGGGCACCTCCGGGACGACGGCCCAGTCCTGGCTGACGTCCGCGCACGCGTCCATGCGCGGCTACGGGTCCGGGGCCGCGTACCAGAACTACACGGACTCCACCCTGACGAACTGGCGGAAGGCGTACTACGGCGACGCGGCCCCCCGGCTGGTACAGCTGAAGCACCAGTACGACCCGAACGGGTTCTTCACGTTCCCGCAGGCACTCTGACGAACACGGGACCCCCCGGCCACGGGCGACCGGCAGCCGACAGGCGCTCACCGGAGCCTGGCCGGCGGGCGGCGGCTGTCGGGCGTGGCCGGGGATCCGTCCCCTCCGTCACGCCGCCAGACCCCGCTCCTCCGTCGGACAGTCCGTCCGGGTGCCGGAGATCGGGGGGTCCGCGGACCGCGCCTCGCGGGCGAGGATCAGCCGTCCGGCACGCGGCGAGTGCTCGATCGCCTTCATGAGCGGGGTGAGCATGGCCGTGGCGAGCGGGGAGAGCAGCAGGACGACCGCCGTGCCGAGGGCGAAGCCGCCGATGACGTCCGTCGGGTAGTGCGCCCCCAGGTAGACTCGGCAGAACCCCTCGAGGAGCGCGAGTCCGAGGCCGACGAGGCCGAACTTCCGGTCGGCGACGAACACTCCGACGGCCATCGCCATCGTGAGCGTGGCGTGGTCGCTCACGAAGGAGTATCCGCTCCTGGCGGAGACGAGGACGTCGAGTCCCTGGTGGTCGACGAACGGACGCGGGCGTTCCACGAAGCCCCGGATCGGCACGTTCACCAGCAGGGCGATGCCGGCGGCCAGCGGCGCCCAGACGAGCGAGGCCATGGAGGACGCGACGGCCTCGCCACCCCGTCGGCGCACGGTCCACCAGCACGACAGGACCAGCAGGACCATGGCGACCAGAAGACCGTACTCGCCGACGTGTCCCAAGCCGCGGTCGAGCCAGTGCGGCACTTCCTTGGCCAGGCCATTGATGTCGTACAGCAGATCGACGTCGGGGTTCGACCCGGATTCGGCGAGTCCAGCCATCGTGCGCGGCCCCTTCGTCCTCTGTCGCGTTCCACGACGCGCGCGTGCGCGCCGCTCCACCACCCCCCGTGGTCGTAGATCCGCTCCACGTCAAGCCGTCCGCCGCACGTCGACGTTCTACGTCAGAAGGAACGCACGGCCCTCTTCCTCACGTTCCGCATTCCACCTAATGATCACGCAGACGTTATCGAAGAGAGACTCGTCTTCGCAGTTCAGGGGGGCACACACAGGAGAGAGTTCCAGCCAGCGCGCACCCTTCGACGTGTCGTTCACACCCCGATTCACACCGTCGTGGGCAGCGCTTTCGCGCCATCTTCGGTGACCCGCGTCGCACCGAAGTAGTCGGCGGTGTCGATCGGGTCGAAACGGATCACGGCACCGGTCCTGGGCGCGTCGATCATGTAGCCGCCGCCGACATAGATCCCGACGTGATGGATGGCGCGGGAATCGGCCGGGTCGTGCGAGAAGAACACCAGGTCGCCCGGGAGCAGTTCGTCCCGCTTCGGGTGAGGTCCGGCGTTGTACTGGTCGTTGGCGACGCGCGGCAGGGTGATGCCCACGCTCGCGTACGCGGCCTTGGTCAATCCGGAGCAGTCGAATCGCCCGCCTTGGTCGGCGGTGCCGTTGCCACCCCACAGGTAGGGCGTGCCGAGTTTCTTCTGCGCGTAGTAGATGGCGCCTGCCGCCTGCTTCGACGGCTCGAGCCGCTGGACGGGCGCGGCAAAGCTCTTCGCCAGGGTGGTGATGGTCTTCACATAGTTCTGGGTCTCCCGGTACGGCGGCACACCGCCGTACTTGATGACCGCGTACGCCCCCGCGTTGTACGCCGCGAGCATGTTCTCCGTCGGGTTCCCCGGCGCGTCCTTCACATAGGAGGCGAGCTTGCAGTCGTACGAGGCGGCCGAGGGGATGGCGTCGCGCGGGTCCCACACGTCGGCCACCCCGTCGCCGTTGCCGTCGATGCCGTGAATGGCCCAGGTGCCGGGGATGAACTGCGCTATCCCCTCGGCCTTCGCGGGGCTCTTGGCGTTCGGGTTGAAGCCGCTCTCCTGGTAGAGCTGGGCGGCGAGCAGTGCGGGGTTGATCGCGCCGCACAGATTGCCCCATTTCTGGACGAGTGTCGCATACGCGGCCGGCACGGCGTTCTTGGCGAGCCCGGCGGACCTCCCTGCGATGACGTTGGCGAGGTTGCCGGCGACCAGGTAGACCCCGACGACGAGGACCATCACGAAGCTGAGCGCGGCACCGACGGCGACCGTCGTCCAGATCCACGCCTTGCGCACCGTCAACCGCCCCTCGCCGCACGGGAGTCCGCCGAGGGTCAGTGTAGGGGCGCGCAGGGCGGCCGGACCCCGAAAAGTCCTGGTCCGGCCACACGGACGTACGAGATCGGCCAACCGGGCAAGCGCGGCGACGGCGTACGTACGGTGACCCGTCGGCGGACGCCGGAGCGCCGTCGGGAACCGCCGCTACTGCAGACCCGAGGCCGCCCGGTACAGGTCCGCGGCCTCGTCCCCCAGCACAACGCTGTAGGAGACGTCCGGGGTGGAGCCGCCCTGCTCATGGCCGCCGAGGACACCCACGACCTCGCCGTCGGCGTTCACCCATGGGCTGCCGCTGGTGCCGCTGGTGAAGCCCGGGCAGTCGATGCTCTGTTGGGTACTGCTGAGCACGGCCGGCTTGTTGGTGCAGGTGATCGGTGTCTCCTCGGAGTCGGGGTACCCCGTGACGGTGACCGCGGTCGCTCCGGTCGCGCGCCCGGTGACGAACCGGTTGGCCTCGACGACGTCCTCGACGTCGACACCGCCGATGGACTCCAGCGTGGCGAAGCCGACGTCGCTGTCCTCGTCCTCGTCACCGCTCCAGGCGTCGTCGACGAACGTCCTGGTCACCTTCCACACCCCGTACGGCGCCCTGCCCTCCCGGTAGCCGGGTGCGAACCACATCGTGCCGCCGCTCAGACAGTGCGCGGCGGTCACGATCAGATCGCCTCGTGGGCTGTGAACCACGGAGGCCGTGCAGAAGTGGCCGCCCTCCAGCGAGTCGCCCGCTCCGAAGAGCGCACCGACCTTGGCGCCGGCCATGGTGGCCTTCGCCACGGTGGTCACCCCCAGCGGACCGGGGCCGCCGTCGGCCGCCGACACGGAGGAGGTCGTGACGGCCAGCAGCACAAGGGCGCCGAAGAAGGCGTGCCGCCGGTTGCCAGGGAGGCGTGGGATGCGGTTCATCACCTCCCACTGTGACCCACAAAGGTGAGAAAGACTCTGCGAGCACTCTGAAATTCCTCTGTGAGGCCCCCTATTGCCACAGGCCGGCGTGGGCATGAGGCCCAGGCGACCTCCCCCTTTCGGACGCACCGGGCAAGACCGGCACCTTTCCCCCGAAGGGTCTACGCATGCGTGTACGAAGGACGGTCCACAGACGCAGTCAAAGGCCCCCGAAGGCAGGGCCTAGCCGCCGGTGTACGCCGCCGTCGTCCGGTCCGCCGCCGCCCGCGCCGACTCCTCCGGTTCGCCCGCCGCCACGTTCGCCTCCCGCCACGCCTCGCTGCTCAACGTCACGAAGCGGCGCCCTGCGTCCGACATCAGCCACGCCATGCCCTCCGCAGGATCCATGGCGGCCCCGGTCGCCAGGTACAGCGAGAGGCCCAGCAGGCCCGTGTCCCAACCCACGCCCACTGCCCCCGGACCGAACTCCGCCCAGCGTTCGTCGTCCACGTGGGCGATGTGCTCCAGGTCGAATCGCGTCCCGCCATCCTCCACCGGCGTCAGGCGCAGCTCGATCCAGCTCACCTCACCGCCGTACTCCCAGGTCGCGAAGAAGCTCTTCGGCGGATCGCACCGCTCGATCGTGCCGCCCGCATTGCCCTCGAGCTGAAAGCGGCCGCCGACGCGGAGGTCTCCGGAGACCGGTAGGAACCAGCGCGGAATGCGCTCGGGGTTCGTACACGCGTCCCAGACGTCGTCGAGCAAGGAGCCGTACGTACGCGAGACCGTCACCACCCGCGCCTCGCCCGCCTTGAACACCCACCGGCCCACCTGCCGCCGTACCGCATTGATCTCGTGCGTGACATCGATGCCGTCAGCCATCACTCTCTCCTTTCGGGCGCCCCAGGCGGCGCTCCCGCTTCCCCCGTGCCAACTCCGTTTCCAGCGCGTCCAGCCGTGGGGTCCAAAAGCGCCGGAAACGCCCGATCCACTCGTCGATGTCCCGCAGCGGCTCGGAGTTCACCGCGTACAGGCGCCGCGTCCCCTCCGGCCGCACCGTTGCGAATCCGTTCTCGCGCAGCACCTTCAGATGCTGGGAGACCCCGGGCTGCGATATCCCGAACTCCGCCGTGATGACCTCGCAGACCGCCCCGGACGCCATCTCCCCGTCGGCCAGCAGTTCGAGGATCCTGCGGCGCACCGGGTCTCCGAGCACATCGAATGCGTGCATGAGGGGCAAGGTATCAGCAGTCGCTTATATAAGCCAGCGGTGAATAAGCGAGATGCGCGGACCACCCGGCCCAGCGGGCGGACACGCGAGGACACCCCGAGGGAAACCCGGGAAATCTCCCGGGAGTTGCGTCAAACGGTCACCAGTGGACCATCGGGCGGCCATCGACACGTGCGACGCAGGCCTTGTTGGATAAGGCGGCCGTCAGATTTCCCGAAGGTGCTGCTGTCGACTCTGTTGCCACGTACCCAACAAGTCATCGTCTTCCGCGGGCTGCCGACCGGTATCCGCACCGGTGCGCAGAACGCCCGGGCACGCAGGCGGACCACGCCAAGTGCCGCAGCCACGACGGCCTCTCGGGCCCGATCGGCCTCAACGACTGATCCAGGAAGGGGAGCCCGACCGGTTCCACACCCTCCCTCCCCTCCGGCCAGGCGGGTTGACCCGAGCATCCGGCCGCCTTGAAGCGAACGGAGGGAGTCGCGGCCCGTACCGGCCGACCTCCAACCGCAGGGGAGGCCGGCGGCGGGGGACCGCGGGGACCCTGTCCGTCGGCGCACCAGGAGAACGGGCCGTGGCACCCGGTCGCTGCCCGTTCCGCCGTCCAGCGATAGCCTTTGGCTCGTATGGGTGACACTCATACAGAACGGTCCACACGTCCGGGCCGTACCGCGGGCCGACCCAGGCCCTCGCGGCACGAAGGAGGCCGTCGGCGGAGCTGCACCGGAGGTTCCACTTAGGCCTCGTTGCCCGGCGTGACCAGGCATGATACACAGAGTGACCAGATGCTCCTCAGTACACCGTCCCACGCTCCCGCGAGGGTCCCGCGCGGGCCGGAAGCAAGGGACACGTACGAAACCCGCCAATCAATGACGCCAAGTCGACATACGACAGCGTCATCGTCAGCGACAATGACCCTGACCTCTGCGATGGTGGCAGGGGGTACGGAACTACCCACTAGGGGCGGTGACTTACATGCATCTCGCGGCCGCAAAAGGCGACATCAACACGATCATCGGCGGTATCGCCCCAGACTGGGGTCCCTTCGGCAGCCTGGGCAACGAGGCTCGCGTGATGGTCGAGGTCGTGATGGCCGTCGCCATCCTTCTCTGCCTGGCGATCGCGATCTGGGGCGCGGCCAAACAGCGCATCGGCGCAACGGCCCTGCGCGACACGTTCAGCGCCGAGCAGGGCAAGGGCCTCATCATCGCGGGCCTGACCGGGGTCTTCATCATCGGCTCGCTCGGCACCCTGTTCACGATCGTCTACGGCATGGCCGTCTAGGCCCGGCCCGGGCCACCACAACCCTGACGCACCGTCAGTCCTCGGGTGCGCCCGGTTCCCACCCTCCGACCCATCCGTCCGTCGCGCCCACCGGCTGAGGTTGCGTTCCCCAGATGTCGAGTCACCACACCGCGCCCGCGCGGAAGCCAGCACGGCTACCGTCGTACTTCTACGAGTTCCGACACGAGATGCGGATCGACTACGAGGTCGAGGGGGCGTGCGCGGCGTGAATCTCGATAACGGTGCCTCCGGCGGGGGCGACGAGCAGTACGGCGGAGTGGGACAGACCCGGACGCGGCTGCCCGAGCGGGGGGGCGATGTGTACGGGGGTGCCCGGCGGGGCCGGTCATCGTCCCGCAGCCTGGTCACGGTCGTCGGCGTGGTGGTCCTCCTGGTCGCGGCGATCGCCTTCGCGAACCGTGGGGGCGGGGACTCCTCCTCGGGCAACGGCAACAACAAGCCGAACACGGCCTCCACGGCTGCCTCCGGCACGCGCCCGGTCAAGTCGAAGTCGGCTGGCATCCCGTCGGGCTTCGCGCACGACCAGCAGGGGGCGGAGTCGGCCGCGGCGAACTATGCGGTGGCGTTGGTTTCGGCCGACATCCTGAGGCCCGCGCGGCGCAGCGAGATCCTGCAGCAGGTATTCGTCCCCAACCAGGTGCCCGCACTCGCCGACAAGTTCAACAAGGCGTACAACAAGGACTTCCTGAACAACGTCGGCTTGGACGAGAGCGGCAACCCGACCGCGGGCCACACGTACGTCTCGCGCACGATGCCCATCGGCACCAAGACCACCAAGTACTCGGACACCACGGCGACCGTCGAGGTCTGGTGCACCGGTGTGTTCGGCACGACGGGCGATGAGTCGACGAACCCAGTCTCCAACGACTACTTCACCATGACGTTCGCCATGCGCTGGTCCAGCGGCGATTGGAAGGTCGCCAGCTTTTTCCAGAAGGAAGGCCCAGCGCCTGTCAACGGCGACAACAAGATCTCAACGTCTGAGGAGATCTCGAAGGCCGTCGAGGAGTTCGGAGGCTTCAGCTATGCCCGATAGGCCACTCCGCACTCTCAACGTCGCTGCGGTACTCACGGCCGTACAGGCCTCCGCCGTCTGGATGGCCACGCGAGCCGCCGCAGCACCATCCCCCTCCCCATCGCCCCCTCAGTCAGACAGCAACTGCGATCTCATCGTCGGCCCGGCCAAGCAGTACTGCGAAAACGGCAACACCCCCGGAGGCCCCGGCACCGACTCCAACCCCCTCACCGACACCCTCGACCCCCTCTCCTCCCTCGCCAAGGGCTGTGCTGACGCCGCCTCCTGGACCGTCGACAAGCTCAGCGAGGCCGTGAAGGAGACCGCCGGCGTCGACTTCACCAACCAGCAGTTCCTGCACCAGTACGAGATCGTCTTCGCCGCGTCGACCATCCTCACCCTCCTGCTGTGGCTGCTGGCCGTGGCCAAGAGGGCCGTGCGGGGCGTCCCGCTCACCACCGCCCTCTCCGAAGCGGTCGGCTTCCTCTGGCTCACCGTGCTGGCCTCCGCCTTCACCCCCCTGGTGCTCTACACGGTCGTGTCCGCGACCGACAGCGTCAGTGACGTCCTCGCCAAGGCCACCGGCGACCAGACCACCACGTTCTTCGGCGCGTTCTCCGGCGCGCTCAGCAAGGGAACAGACATCGGCGGCGGCCCCATCATGCTGATCCTGGTGTCGCTCGTGTCGATCCTCGCGGCGGGCGTTCTCTACATGGAACTGTTCCTGCGGGCCGTCCTGCTGTACGTCGGCGCCCTCCTCGGCGTCGTCGTCTACTCGGGCCTCGTCGACAAGAACCTCTGGGTCCACGTCCGCCGCTGGGCGGGCATCATGATCGCCGTGATCCTGGTCAAGCCGGTGATCGTCATCGTGCTCGGGCTCGCCGGCGCCCTGGCCACAGACGACGGACCGGACTCCCTTGCGGCCGTGGTCTCCGGACTCGCCATCATCCTGCTCGCCATCTTCGCGAGCGCCATGATCTACCGGTTCGTGCCCGGTTTCGGCGACGAGATCGCCGCCTCCCGCAACAACCGCATCATGCAGGGCGCCGAACGCAAGGCCGCCGCCGTCATCAGCTCCCCGGCCACCCTCGTCGCCCAGGGCATCAAGACCCACAGCACGCGCGCCGACAGCAACGGCGGCGGCGGCAACCAGCCGCCGCGCCCCGCCAACCCCATGTCCGGCGGCGTGGCCGCACACAGCACCCGCACCCCGGGCGGCGGATCCGTCCCCGCCGCAGCGCCTCCGCCGCGCACCAGCCCCGCCGACACCCCGCACGCCAGTAGCACCCGCAACAGCAGTACTCATCGCACGGGAGGTGAAGGGCGTTGACGACCGAGTCCCACGTGTCCCATCCGGTCACGCCCCGCCGGACGTATCTGATCGGCCGCGCCCGGCCGAACGCGATCATCGGCCGCAACCGCGAGTCCGGCGAGATCGCGCTGATCATCGCGGGCGCGTTCCTCGGAATGATGTGCGGGCTCCTCGTCCCCCTCCTCGCGCTGCGTATCGTGCTCCTGATGGGTTTCCCGCTGCTCGCCCTGGCCGCCGTGTACGTCCCGTACAAGCACCGCACGTTCTACAAGTGGTTCGAGATCAACCGCACGTACAAGAGGACGCTGCGGCAGGGAACGACGTACCGAAGCAGCGTGATGGAAGCCGGCACCCGCCTCGACGGACGCGAGGTCGAGATCGGACCGCCCCCGGGCATCGGGCGCATCACCTGGCTCGCCGCCCCGTTCGGACCCGACGAGATCGCCGTACTGCTGCACGCCGACCGGCGGACCGTGACGGCCGCCATCGAGATCGAGGGCCCCGGCGTCGGCCTGCGCGACAGCGAGGACCAGGAGGCCCTGGTCGACCGCTTCGGCACGCTCCTGAAGCATGTTGCGAACGGTGACGGCTTCGTCACCCGCCTCCAGATGCTCGCCCGCACCCTGCCCGCCGACCCGGACGCGCACGCGAAGGACGTCGCCCAGCGGGGCGACGGCCGCTCCCCGGCCTGGCTGCGGCAGTCGTACGACCAGCTCCAGTCCATGGTGTCGACGAGCAGCGAGCAGCACCGCGCCTACCTTGTGGCCTGCATGCACTACACCCGTGAACTGGCCGCCGAGGCCCAGGCCATGGCGCGGGCCGCTCGCCCGCAGGGCGGCAGGAAGGTCGACCGGGACGCGGGCCTCGCGGTCGTCATGGCGCGTGAGCTCACCGACATCTGCTCGCGGCTCCAGGAAGCCGACATCCGAGTGCGGCAGCCGCTGGGCCAGGGACGGCTCGCCTCCCTCATCCACTCCATGTACGACCCCGACCATCCCATCGATCACATCCAGGCGATGACCAGGCGCAACGCCTGGCCGGCCGAACTCGACGCCATGGAGCCCACCTACCTCCAGGCCAAGACCCGCGAGTCGTCGACGCGTGCGCCCTGGTGCCATGCCACCGCGTGGGTCAGGGAGTGGCCGATGACGCCGGTCGGCGTCAACTTCCTGGCGCCGCTCCTGGTCCACACCCCGGACGTCATCCGCACGGTCGCCGTCACCATGGACCTCGAACCCACCGAGGTCGCCATCGAACGCATGCTGACCGAGAAGACGAACGACGAGGCGGAGACCAGCCGAGCGGCCAAGATGAACCGCACCGTCGACCCGCGTGACATCGCCGCCCACTCCCGACTCGACCAGCGCGGCGAGGACCTAGCCAGTGGCGCCGCGGGCGTCAACCTGGTCGGCTACATCACCGTCTCCGCCCGTTCGCCGGAGGCGCTGGCCCGGGACAAGCGGACCATCCGGGCCTCGGCCGGAAAGTCCTACCTGAAGCTGGAGTGGTGCGACCGCGAGCACCACCGCGCCTTCGTCAACACGCTCCCCTTCGCCACCGGCATTCGGAGGTAAGGACCTGATGCGGGATCCGCTGTCCGTCCTGACCGACGCCTTCACGTCCTTCCTCTTCGGCAAGGTCGAGACCACCCGGCTGCCCGTCCGCACCTCCACAGGCCAGGCCCAGGCCGTCTACCTGCCGACGGCCGCGCCCGGCCTCGGCGACTCCGGCGTGATCATCGGCCGCGAGGTGTACTCCGGGAAGGGCTACATCTACGACCCCTTCCAGCTGTACGGTCAGCAGCTCCCGGCGCCGCACTGGCTCGTCCTCGGAGAGTCCGGCAACGGCAAGTCGGCCCTGGAGAAGACGTACGTCCTGCGCCAGCTGCGCTTCCGCGACCGGCAGGTCGTGGTCCTCGACGCCCAGGGCGAGGACGGGGTCGGCGAGTGGAACCTGATCGCGGAGGAGCTGGGGATAACTCCCATCCGGCTCGACCCGACGGCTGCGCTCGACCACGGCATCCGGCTCAACCCGCTCGACCCCGCGATCACGACGACAGGACAGCTCGCGCTGCTCCGCACGATCATCGAGGTAGCGATGGGGCACGGCCTGGACGAACGGTCCGGCTTCGCCCTGAAGGTCGCGCACGCCTTCGTCAACGAGACCATCGTCGAGCGCCAGCCGGTACTGACGGACATCGTCGAACAGCTGCGCCACCCCGAGCCCGAGTCCGCCGAGGCGATGAACGTCGCGCTGGACGACGTCCGGGCCTGGGGCCTGGACGTGGCGCTGGTCCTGGACCGCCTGGTCGACGGTGACCTGCGGGGCATGTTCGACGGGCCCACGACGGTCGGCATCGACCTCGACGCGCCGCTGATCGTGTTCGACCTGTCCCACATCGACCGCAACTCGATCGCCATGCCGATCCTGATGGCGATCGTGGGCGTTTGGCTGGAGCACACCTGGATCCGCCCCGACCGGAAGAAGCGCATCTTCCTGGTCGAGGAGGCCTGGCACATCATCAACAGCCCGTTCGTCGCCCAGCTGTTCCAGCGACTGCTGAAGTTCGGCCGGCGGCTCGGTCTGTCCTTCGTGGCGGTCGTCCACCACCTCAGCGACGTGGTGGACGGGGCCGCCGCCAAGGAGGCGGCCGCGATCCTCAAGATGGCGTCGACCAGGACGATTTATGCCCAGAAGGCTGACGAGGCACGGGCGACCGGGCGGGTCCTCGGCCTGCCACGCTGGGCCGTGGAGATCATCCCGACGCTGACGCCCGGTATCGCGGTCTGGGACGTCAACGGCAACGTCCAGGTGGTCAAGCACCTGGTCACGGAGACCGAGCGGCCGCTCGTGTTCACCGACCGCGCGATGACGGAATCGGCCCGCGACCGGCAGACGGACGACGCACTGCACGCGGCGGAGTTGGAGGCGGAGGAGCGGGCGGCAGCATTCATGGAACAGCGGCTGACCGACATGGACGGCTCGTCCGAGTCCACGGTGGCATAGGCATGGGATCCCGATGAGACCAGGCAAGGAGCAGCGGGACGGCCAGGGCGGCATCCCCGACGGTCTGTTGGTGGGCGTGCTGGCCTTCCTGCTCGGTGTGACGCTGATGGTGTGGACGGCCACGGGCCTCGCGGGCTGGTTCGCCCACGGCGCGTGGCCCCACGGGGTACGGCTCAGCAGCACTCCGGTGGCGATGCGCCACCTGATCGCCGAGCCCCATGACATCGCGGCCGCCTGGCCCGGCACCCCGGCGGGCCAGCTCTCCGGCTACGGGCTGTTCTGGGGCCTGTTCATAAGCGAACTGATGGTGCTGTTCGTGCTGACCGTCTTCGCGATCGGCACGGTGGCACGCTGGAAGGCGCTACGGGCGCGCCACAGGGCCGCGGCCCCGACCGCCGTTGCGCCGGCACCCGCCGCCGGCCCGCCGACCCCGGCCGTGGGTGTCCCGGCCCGGGACGCCGGCACGACGCTGGTCGCCGATCCGGCACCGGTTCCCACACCCCGCCCCGGTGCGGTGGAGCACCGTGCCCCCGAGCCCCCGGCTCCCGCCCAGACCGCCGTCGAACAGGTCGCCACCGCCACCGCGGAGGCCGTCATCAGGGCCACTGAACACGCCGGCGCGATGAGCGAGCGGACCGGGCACAAGGCTTCACCGTCCACCCCGTCGACGCCCGCGTCGGTCGTCCTCGGCGCGCCCGACACCCGTCATCCCGCCGCCGCCCAGGCCGTACGCGACGCCGAGGGGCCCGTGCTGGTCGTCACGTCGAGCCCCGAGCTGTGGTCCGACACGAAGGACGCGCGCGCCAAGCTCGGCCCGGTCCTTCTCTACGACCCCTCGCATCTGTGCGACACCCCGGCCCGGCTCCACTGGTCCCCGTCCGCCGGCTGCGAGGACAAGGCCACCGCGGCGGCCCGCGCCGTCGCGTTGCTCGCCCCGGTCCGCCCCACGGCCCGTATCGACCAGGCGGTCGCGGACGTCGCGGAGACGCTCCTGCGGAGCTATCTGCACGCGGCGGCCGTAGAGAGCCGCACCATCCGGCACATCCACCGCTGGGCCCAGGGCACCCAGGTCCAGGAGGCGGTACGAGCACTGCGGACGAACCCCAAGGCGTCATCGGGTGCGGCCGGCGAGCTGGAGGCCGCGCTCACCTCGCACCCCGAACGCCGGGACGTGGCACAGGAACTGACGGCACGTGCGCTGTCCTGCCTCTTCACGGTCAATATCCGCGAGGCATGCACAGCCAACCGAAGTGACAGCCTTGCCTTGGATTCCTTCGTCAACGAAGGGGGCACGCTTTATGTGGTGGGTGAATCCATCGAGGACCCCAGGCAGCACCCCGGCGCCATGCCGCTGCTGACGGCCCTCGCCTCCAGCGTGGTCGAGCGCGGCCGGCGCATGGCCGAACGGTCATCTTCCGGTCGCCTCGACCCACCACTCACCCTCGTCCTGGACGATGTGGCGGCCGTGGCTCCGCTCCCGCAGCTCCCCGAGCTGCTCTCCACCGGAGCGGACCGCGGCCTGCCGACGCTGGCCCTGCTGCGCTCACGCGAACAGGCCCGCGCACGCTGGCCGCACTACGACCTGCCGGTGCAGAACCGCTAGGACCGCTCGACCATCATCTCCAACTCCGAGTCCTCCCCGTCCCCCGACAACGGCACGGTGACCCCGGTCGGCACGAACCCGGCCTTGCGGTAGAAGGCTTTGGCCCGCTCGTTGTCCTCGTGGACGATGAGCCGCACCCGCTCTGCGCCGCGCTTCCACGCCCACTCCAGGCCGGCGTCGAACAACGCCTTGGTCAGCCCGGTCCCGCGATGTTCGGGCCGCACGAACACGCCGACGACGTGCCCCTGCCTCCGCTCCACAGGGAACCCGGCCCAGTCCGTCGTGCCGGCCTCCTCGACCAGCACGGTCAAGGTACCCACCCAGGTCCCGTCCGGGGTCTCGGCGATGATCTGCTGCGCCCCGGTCTCCCCTTCTGCGCCTCGTGCCGCACGTTCCTGCCAGAACGAGTCCGGCTTGGCGGCCGCGTCCTCGTAGGTCTCCAGGAACGCGAGATGGGCGACCGGGTCCTGGAGCGCGGCGAGCCGCAGGTTCTTCGCGGCGGGCCAGTCTTCGGGACGTATGGAGCGGATGACGTGAGACATGCGGCCACGGTAACGGCCGAGCGCGACGGAAGCGTCCTTATTTACCCGGGAGCCACGGCCGCACACGATCAAGGACCGGCGTCGACCGGAGACAGAACGCGAAAGAGCCCCAACTCACGGGCAAATACCCGGAGTTGGGGCTCTTTCTCAAAACTT
>NZ_JAYWVC010000250.1:0-10292 GCF_036281785.1 Streptomyces chiangmaiensis
GCCGGAAGACCAGGCCGCACCCGAAGCCCGGGCCGGGACGGCCGGAGGCGAAACCCGTCGCGACGACGGCCCGCCTTCCGAGTCCTCGTCCCCGGACCCCGACGAAACCCCCACTCCCGACGACCCTTCCGGAGGCACGCGGTGAACGGCGCTCTCGACGTCGCCCTGCGACTCCTCGTCGTGTTCGTCGTCTTCCTCACCTTCCCCCTGATCGTCGGCCAGACCGAGCACAAGGTCATGGCCCATATGCAGGGCCGTCTCGGCCCGATGTACGCCGGCGGCTTCCACGGCTGGGCCCAGCTCGTCGCCGACGGTGTGAAGTTCGCGCAGAAGGAGGACGTCGTCCCGGCGGGCGCGGACCGCCGTGTCTTCCAGCTGGCCCCCGCCGTCGCCCTCCTGCCGTACCTCCTCGTCCTCCTCGCCATCCCGATCGGCCCGGGCGAGAGCGCCGTCGGTCAGGCGGTCGATGCGGGCATCTTCTTCGTCCTCGCCGTCATGGGCGTCGGCGTCCTCGGCTCGCTCATGGCCGGATGGGCCTCCGCCAACAAGTACTCCCTCCTCGGCGGCCTGCGCACCGCAGCACAACTCCTCGCCTACGAACTCCCGATGCTGCTCGCCGCCGCCTCGGTGGCGATGGCGGCGGGCACCGTCTCGCTCCCCGGCATCGTCGACGCGTTCGAGTGGTGGTGGCTGCCCTGGCAGATCGTCGGCGCCATCGTCTTCTTCGTCGCCGGTCTCGCCGAGCTGCAGCGCCCGCCGTTCGACATGCCCGTCGCCGACTCGGAGATCATCTTCGGGGCGTACACCGAGTACACCGGGCTCCGTTTCGCCCTGTTCCTGCTCGCCGAGTACGCCGGAATCATCGTCCTGTGCGGCCTGACCACCGTTCTCTTCCTGGGCGGCTGGCACGGCCCCTGGGGTGCCGACGGTCTCGGCTGGGTCTGGACGCTGTTGAAGACCGCGATCCTCGCGTTCGTGGTCATCTGGCTGCGCGTCACCTATCCCCGACTGCGGGAGGACCAGCTCCAGAAACTCTCCTGGACCGCCCTTGTCCCCCTCTCTCTCGCCCAGATCGCCCTCACCGGCATCGTCAAGGTGGTGATCTCCTAGTGTCCCGACCGTCGCCCGACCACCGCACCGCGACGACGCCCTCCGGGCGGGCCCGCCGGTCTGTCCCGGGCTCCGGCCTCGCCAAGGGCCTGGCCGTCACCCTCCGCACGATGACGAAGAAGTCCGTCACTGAGCAGTACCCCGACGCCCAGCCGGCTCTTCCGCCCCGCAGCCGCGGTGTCATCGGCCTGTTCGAGGAGAATTGCACGGTCTGCATGCTGTGCGCCCGCGAGTGCCCGGACTGGTGCATCTACATCGACTCCCACAAGGAGACGATCCCGGCGGCGACCCCCGGTGGCCGGGACCGCAGCCGCAACGTGCTCGACCGCTTCGCCATCGATTTCTCCCTCTGCATGTACTGCGGCATCTGCATCGAGGTCTGCCCCTTCGACGCTCTGTTCTGGTCCCCGGAGTTCGAGTACGCCGGGACCGACATCCGCGACCTCACCCACGAGCGGGACAAGCTCCGCGAGTGGATGTGGACCGTGCCGGCTCCGCCCGCCCTCGACCCCGGCGCCGAGGAGCCCAAGGAGATCGCCGCCGCCCGCAAGACCGCCGAGAAGCTGGCCGCCGCGCAGGCCGAGCCGACCGAGCCTGCCGATCCGCGGGAGGGAGCGTCATGAGCCTCGCCTCCGCCCTGGCGACCACGACCGCCACCGAAACGCACGGCTTTCTCTCCCCGACCGGCGTCGAGATCGCCTTCCTCCTCGTCGGGCTGGTGACCTTCGGCGCCGCGCTCGTCACCGTCACCACCAGGCAGCTGGTGCACGCCGCCTTGTGGCTCGTGGTGACCCTCGGCGGTCTCGCCGTCGAATACCTCCTGCTCACCGCCGAGTTCATCGCGTGGATGCAGGTCCTCATCTACGTCGGTTCCGTGGTCGTCCTCCTCCTGTTCGGGCTGATGCTCACCAGGGCGCCCATCGGCCGCTCGCCCGACGCCGACTCCGCCAACCGCTGGGCCGCCCTCACCGTGGCCGTCGCCGCCGCGGCCGCTCTGGTCTGGGTGGTCGTCGACGCGTTCCGCACGACCTGGATCGACCTCGACGGCGCCCCCTCGGGCTCCACCAAGGTCACGGGCGCAAGCCTGTTCCAGAACTGGGTGCTTCCCTTCGAGGCCCTCTCCGTCCTCCTGCTCGCCGCCCTTGTCGGCGCGATCGTTCTCTCCCGCAAGGCGAAGGCGGACGCGGCGGCCTCCACCGCGGACACCCCGACCGTCCCGGCCACCCGGAGCGAGAAGGAGGGCGTCCGCTGATGCACCTTGTCTATCCCGCCGTCCTCTCCGTCCTCCTCTTCTCGACGGGCCTGTACGGCGTGCTCGCCCGCCGCAACGCGATCCTCGTCCTGATGTCGGTCGAGCTGATGCTCAACGCCGTCAATCTCAACCTCGTCGCCTTCGACGTCTGGCTGAGCAGGACCGCCCGCGAGACGCTGCACTCCGGCCAGGCCCTGACCCTGTTCACCATCGCCATCGCCGCCGCCGAGATCGGCATCGGCCTGGCGATCGTCCTCGCCGTCTACCGCAACCGCGGCACCTCGGACATCGACAGACTCCGCGACACCGCCGAGGGCCATGAACGCGACACCCCCGCGGCTGAGAAGGCTGAGGCCACCGCGTGACCACGACCACCCTCGCCGCCCTCGTCCCCCTCCTTCCGTTCCTCGGCGCCGCGGCCGGCCTGCTGCTGGGCCGCACCGCACCCGGCTTCGTCCGCCCGGTCGCCGTCCTGCCGACCGTCGCGGCGCTCGCGCTGGCCGTACTGGTCGCCATACGTCAGGGCGGCGGCCGGGCCATCGACTCCGCGACCGAGCTCACGCCCACCGGCTCGGTCCCCATCGAGCTCACGCTCCACATCGACGGCTTCGCCGCACTCGTCGCCGTTCTGGTGGGTGTCGTCGCCTGCTGCGTGCAGATCTACTCGACGGGTTATCTGCGCGACGACCCGCGTTACCCCTCGTACGCCGCTCTCGTCTCCCTGTTCACCTCCGCGATGCTCCTGGTCGTCTACTCGGGCGACCTGATCGTGCTGCTGGTCGGCTGGGAAGTCATGGGCATCTGCTCCTACTTCCTGATCGGCCACTACTGGGAGACCCCGGAGGCCCGCGCCGCCTCCATCAAGGCCCTCCTGGTCACCAAGCTCGGTGACGTCCCCTTCCTGATCGGGCTGTTCGCGCTCGGTACCGACGCCGGTTCCTTCCGCATCACGAAGGTCCTGGGCACCGTCGCGACCGGCGGGCTGCACCACCCGACCCTGATCGCGCTGCTGCTCCTGGCCGGTGTGGCGGGCAAGTCGGCACAGTTCCCGCTGCATACCTGGCTCCCCGACGCGATGGCGGGCCCGACGCCCGTCTCCGCGCTGATCCACGCCGCGACCATGGTCGCGGCCGGTGTCTACTTCATCGCCCGGCTCCTCCCGGTCTTCGAGGCCTCCTCGGCCGCGATGGTCGTCCTCGCCGTCATGGCCGCCGTGACGATGGCGGGATCGGGGCTCGCTGCGCTCGCCCAGGACGACATCAAACGCGTTCTCGCGTACTCGACGATCGGCCAGCTCGGTTATATGACCGGCGCCCTCGCCGTCGGCGAGCGTGGTGCCGCCGTCTTTCACCTCCTGTCCCACGGTGCCTTCAAGGCGTTGCTCTTCCTCGCCGCCGGCGTGATCATCCACGCCGCCGGCACCAACTCGCTGGCCGCCATGTCCCGTATGAAGGACCTGCGCGCCCGCGTCCCGGACGCCTACTGGACGATGACCGTGGCGCTCCTGGCTCTCGCCGCAATCCCGCCGTTCGCCGGTTTCTTCTCCAAGGAGTCCGTCCTCGGCGCCGCCGAGCACGTCGCCACCGGCCACACCGAGCACGCCCCCGGTGCTGCGGGGTGGATCGTCCTGCTGGTCGGCCTGTTCACCGCCCTGCTCACCGCCTCGTACGCGACCCGACTGTGGCTGCTCGCCTTCCGGGGCCACGGAGCCGAGGCACCGGACCACGGCAGGCAGCCGCTCGTCATGAACGTCGTGCTCTGGGTGCTGGCCGTTCCGTCGCTGGCGTTCGGACTGACGTACGGCGTGCTCCCCGACTGGTTCGACGGTCATGACCTGACGCCGACGCTCATCACCTCCGTCCTCGGCACGGGCCTCGCGCTGGTCGGGGGACTCGTGACCTACGGCGCCTGGCGGCACACCACCGCGCTCGCGGCCCGTGTCCCCCAGGGGGCGGTCGTGGCCCGCCCCGAGGCGGACGCCGGTCCGGTCGAGGCCGAGGCCATCGCGAGCCACGCGCCCGCGTATGGAGAGGTCGCCTACGCGTACGACGCCGCGGACCCGGGCCGTCTTCTGCTCGGCCCGCTGCACCGCCATGCCGCCGTCGGCTTCCATCTGGACGCCGTGTACGACGCGCTCTTTGTCCGTCCGGTCAGGGCCGGAGCGAACCTCGTCCGGTTCCTCGACCGCGAGGTCGTCGAGACCTATGTACGCGGCGCCGGCGCCCTACCTCGCCTACTGGGGGCCGCCGTACGGCGCGCCCAGACCGGCAATGTGCAGACCTATGTGAGCGCGCTGCTCGCCGGCACCGTCGTCCTGGCGGTGGCCGCCCTCCTCGTCGCCACGGGAGCGTGAGCAGACGTGATCGATATCAGCGAGTCCGTGATGCAGTTCCTTCTGGCGTTCATCGTCGTCGTGCCGCTCCTCGGTGCGCTCGCCGCCCTTCTGCCGGCCCCGCCCGGGCTGAAGGGGAAATCGCCCGAGCAGGCCGTGCTGCGGCACGGCGTGACGGTCACCGGCGCCGTGCTCATCGCGGCGATCGTCCTGGCGCTCGGCTTCGACCACGACCATCCGTCGAAGATGCAGGCCACAACCGACATCAGCTGGATCCCCGCACTCGATGTGCGGATCCACCTCGGCATCGACGGCATCTCCCTCCCCCTTCTGGTCCTGACCGCGCTGCTGACCTTCCTCTGCGCGCTCTACTCGTACTTCAAGATGCCTGCGGGCCCGTCCCCGAAGGCCTTCGTCGCCCTGCTGCTCGTCCTCCAGTCCGGCACCCTCGCGACCTTCGCCGTCCTCGATCTGCTGCTGTTCTTCCTCGCGTTCGAGATGGTGCTCATCCCGATGTACTTCCTCATCGCCCGCTGGGGCGGTGAGGGGCGGACCCAGGCGGCCTGGAGGTTCATCCTCTTCACGCTGCTCGGCTCCGTCGTCATGCTGCTCGGCCTGCTCCTGATCGGGCTCAAGGCGGGCACGTTCGACATGGTGGCACTCGCCACTGACAGCGGCCGGTCGCTCACCACATCCGTGCAGGTCATCGCCGTTCTGGCGATCGGGATCGGGCTCGCGGTCAAGACGCCGATGTGGCCGCTGCACAGCTGGCTGCCCGACGCCCACACCGCCGCGCCGACCGTCGGTTCGGTGCTGCTGGCCGGTGTCCTGCTGAAGATGGGTACGTATGGGTTCGTCCGGATCCTCCTGCCGATCGCGCCCGACGGATTCCACACCTTCGCCCCGTACCTCGCCGCCCTCGCTGTCGTCGGGATCGTCTACGGATCCCTCGCCTGTCTCGCCCTGGCCAAGCGCGGCGCGAAGGGCGACCTCAAGCGGCTCATCGCCTACTCCTCCGTCGGCCACATGGGCTTCGTGCTGCTCGGCATCGCGACGACGACCCCGACCGGCGTGAACGGGGCGCTGTTCGCCAACATCGCCCACGGCCTCATCACCGGCCTCCTCTTCTTCCTGGTCGGCGCGCTGAAGGACCGCACCGGTACCACCGACCTCGACACCCTCGCCGAGAAGACCGGCGCCGCCCTCTACGGCAAGGCTCCCCGCCTCGGCGGCCTGCTCGCCTTCGGCGCGGTCGCCTCGCTGGGCCTGCCGGGCCTGGCCGGCTTCTGGGGGGAGATGCTCGCGATGTTCGGCGCGTTCAAGCCCGCCGCCGATCTCAGCCGCCCCGCGTTCCTCACGTTCATGTCGATCGCCGCGTTCGGCACCCTGCTGACCGCGGCGTACATGCTCATCGTGGTGCGGAGGGTGTGCATGGGCGCCGTTCCGCAGGACTCCCCGCAGCTTGCCGACGTGCACACGTTCGAACTCGCGGCCTGGACACCGCTCGTCGCGCTCACCGTCGTCGCCGGCCTGTGGCCCAGGGCCCTCCTCGGCCTGACCGACCCGGCCGTGCAGCAACTCCTCGCAGGAGGCACCCGATGAGCTCCCTCGTCCAGTCCGTCGACTGGCTGGCGATCGCGCCGCCCACCATCGCGGCAGTCGTCGGGCTCGTCGTCCTCGTCGCGGACCTCTTCCTCGGCGAGCGGAGGAAGGCGCTCCTCGGCTGGGTCTCACTGGTGGGACTCACTGCCGCGGCGCTCATGCTGCTCCCCCTCCTGAACGGCGACCGCGCCACCTTCTGCCTGGCGGGCGACCCGCACCTCTGCAGCTACACGGCGGACCGTTTCACCCTCGTCATCCAGTTCCTCGTGCTCGGCGGCGCCCTCCTCGCGGGCCTGCTGTCCGTCACCGCCCTCAAGGACGCCAAGAGGCAGGTCCCCGAAGGGGAGTTCTGGTTCCTGCTGCTCTCCTCCGCGGCCGGTGCCGCCCTGCTGCCCGCCTCCCGCGACCTGGCGACCCTCATCGTCGCCCTCGAGGTCGCCTCCCTGCCCGCGTTCGCCCTCGTCGGCATCCGGTACGGCGACAAGAGGTCCTCCGAAGCGGCCCTGAAGTTCTTCCTCTCGTCCGTCACCGCCACCGCGGTGAGCCTCATGGGAATCAGCTTCGTGTACGCGTCCACGGGCACGCTCTACCTCACCCAGGTCGCCGACCGGATCCAGCACGTGGACGGTCAGCTGCACGTGCTTGCCCAGACGGGTGTGGTCCTCACCCTCGTGGGCTTCGCCTTCAAGACGGCCGCCGTCCCGTTCCACTTCTGGGTACCCGACACGTACGTGGGCGCGCCCCTGCCGGTCGCCGCCTATCTGTCGGTCGTGGGGAAGGCGGTCGGCTTCTCCGGCCTCATCCTTGTCACCGTCGTGGCCCTCCCGTCCTACTCGGACGTCTGGGGCCCGGCACTCGCCGCGCTGGCCTGTCTCACGATGACCGTCGGCAACGTCGGGGCGCTGCGGCAGCAGGCCACGCGCGCGTACAGCGCCGTACGCCTGCTCGCCTGGTCCTCCGTCGGCCAGGCCGGTTACCTCCTGGTGCCGATCGCCGCGGCCGGCTACTCCAAGGACGCCCAGAAGGCGATCGGCTCCACGGTGGCGTACGCCCTGATGTACGCGGCGGTCAACCTCGGCGCCTTCGCCGTGGCCGCGCTCGTGGGCCGTACGAGGACTCTGAACCGCATCACCGACTACCGCGGCCTGTACGCCTCGAACCCGCTCGCCGCCCTGTTCCTGGCGTTCTTCCTGCTCTGCCTGGCCGGCCTCCCGCCCGGCATCATCGGCCTCTTCGCCAAGGTCACCGTCTTCTCCGCGGCCGTCGACGCGGGCCTCGGCTGGCTCGCCGTGGTGATGGCCGTCAATGTGGTGATCGCACTCTTCTACTACCTCCAGTGGACGGCCCTGCTCTTCCGGGCTCCCGAGGGCGAGCCCGAGAAGCACCGGGTGCCGGCCCCGCTCACGACCGCCATCGCGCTGACCGCCGTCCTGGGCGTCACCCTGTCCGGAGCGCCCCAGCTGGTACTGCGCTTCTCGGCCACCGGCCTCTTCTGACGGACGCCCTGCACGCGCGTGTGCACGCGGAATCCTCACGCGCGTGCAGGGTGCGTGCCGCCTCTTCACCCGGACGGCTCACACGCTCCGATGCCCGCACAAGGGAACTCGAGCTCGCCGCCTGGCGTTGACCAGTGCGGGAGGGTCCACTGAGAAGTGGAGTCAACAACATTCGCAGACAAAGGGTTCCCCTGCCGCACCACTTGGAGGGCGTACCGTGCACCGCCGGCACAACGGGCTCAGGACCGCAGTACTCCTCGGGGGACTGTCCGCACTCATCATCATCATCGGCAGCTTCTTCGGGCGTACCGGCCTGATCGTCGCGCTTCTCGTAGCGATCGGCACGAACGCGTACGCGTACTGGAACAGCGACAAGCTCGCTCTACGCGCGATGCGTGCGCGCCCGGTGAGCGAGTTCGAGGCCCCCGCGCTGTACCGCATGGTCCGCGAGCTCTCGAACCAGGCCCGCCAGCCCATGCCCCGCCTGTACATCTCTCCGACGGACGCGCCGAACGCGTTCGCGACCGGCCGCAACCCGCGCAAAGCGGCCGTATGCTGCACCGACGGCATCCTCCGCCTCCTCGACGAGCGCGAACTGCGAGGCGTCATCGGGCACGAGCTGAGCCACGTCTACAACCGCGACATCCTGATCTCCTCGGTGGCCGGCGCCCTCGCCTCGGTGATCATGTTCCTGGTGAACTTCGCCTGGCTGATCCCGATCGGACGCTCGGACGACGACGAGGGCCCCGGCATCCTCGGCCTGCTCCTGATCATGATCCTGGGCCCGCTCGCCGCCACTCTCATCCAGCTCGCCGTCAGCCGCTCCAGGGAGTACGAAGCGGACGCCTCCGGCGCCCAGCTGACCGGCGACCCGCTGGCGCTCGCGAGCGCCCTGCGCAAGCTGGAAGTGGGCACCCAGCAGCTGCCCCTGCCGCCCGAGCCGCGCCTCGAGACGGCGAGCCACATGATGATCGCGAACCCCTTCCGTGCCGGTCAGGGACTCACGAAGATGTTCTCCACACACCCGCCGATGGGGGAGCGCATCGCCCGGCTCGAGCAGATGGCAGGTCGTCACCGGTGAAGACGATCCTGAACGTCCTCTGGCTCGTCCTGAGCGGCTTCTGGCTGTTCCTCGGATACCTGCTCGCGGGCGTGCTGCTGTGCCTCACGATCATCGGCATCCCGTTCGGCATCGCGGCCTTTCGCATCGGCGTCTACGCGCTGTGGCCCTTCGGCTATACGACGGTCGAGCGCCGTGACGCGGGCGCGCCCTCCTGCATCGGCAACGTCCTGTGGCTGATCCTGGCCGGATGGTGGCTGGCCCTCGCCCACATCGTCACCGGCATCGCCCTGTGCCTCACGATCATCGGCATCCCGTTCGGGACGGCTCAGCGGCGCTCAGCATCATCCGGGGATCGACCCGGCCTTCAATGGTCATCGGTGGCAGCAGCTCAGGGGCCCAAGCCGGCACTCGCGTTGTGTGCGTGAGCGCTTCGTTGACCCGTTTCCAAGTGCCGTCGCTGGACCACCTGCGGAAGTGGTCCGCCGATGTCTTGGTTACTCCCAGCTCAGAGATGATCTCCGGCCAGGACATTCCCGTACGCGCTTTGTAGAAGATCGCGTTGACTGAGCGGCGGATTGCGTCACCGGGGCGCTGAGGAAGCAGCGGGGCGACTGTCCGCCAGTCGGAATCGGAGAGGACAGCGGCAGGGACCTCCAGACCGGCCGCCTCGTACCAGGCGCGTACGGGACAAGGCGTCCCGGTCTTCAGCTCCTTCGGTACGGGCCCGGTGAACGTCACCCTCACTTCCAGCAGATCGAGGATCTCGGCTTGTTGAACCGGTTCCATGTGTCGGAATGAGCTGCGCGCGAGCTTGGCGAGATCCCGTAGATCACGACCCCTGCGGTCCGCGTCTTCCATCTCGGAGAGCCACTGTGCGGCTTCATCGCGGAGCCTTTCGAGCTGTTGCAGCTCTTCGCCGAGAGGAGCCGTGGCGGCGGCGATCGCCTCGGCCGACCGGGTCCTCTTGGCCGTGGCTACGGTCACGGCAGTGATGGCCTCATTGAGTTCTCCGATCTGCCGGTCAAGATCAGAGATCCGCTCGATGTTGGCTTCCTTGTCTCCTTCGGAAAGGCCGATCCACTCCGCGGCAAGTTCCTCCAGCCTGCGGCCGTCCCCAATGAGCTTCACGACCTCTTCCCAGACGTGATCCTCAAGAGCTTGAGCGTCCACGTACGAGCAGCCGCACGATTCTTTTCCAGCGGGACGATTACTATTCCCGCCACTGCAACGATATTGACGTCCGCCAGAATTCGTTGATTCACGGCTGATCCCGGTATAGGTATTTTCGCACAAGCCGGTGACCCTGCCGGAGAGCGGGTAGGTGGCACAGTTGCGACGCGTGGCCATTACCCGTACGACCGACTTACGCTTGAGGTTGGCCGCCTCATCGGGGGTGAGGATGCGCGGAAGCTTGATCGTGATGGACTGCCCCCATAC